>CAMZKN010000069.1 GCA_947311315.1 uncultured Desulfobulbaceae bacterium
ATCAGTAAACACACAATTTTTTATTTTACGATTTTAAAGTTGGGTTAGGCTTGCATAAAACAAGGAGCATGTCTTAACAGGAAAAAATATAACAAGGTGATTTTAATGGGAAAGAAGAAAAAAAAGAAAAAATGCTGCAAAAAATATAAAAAGGAAAAGGGGAAACACTGCAGTAAATGTCCAAAAGTGTAAGAGGATTTGTAACTTCAGCGTAAAAAAACTTTCCAAGGCGCTGTTTCTTGTGTAATTTTATGCAAAAGAAACTGATTTATGCATCACTAACCCGTTTGCCGGAGGGGCAGCCCATGGAAGAACACTTTGAAGTACGATATGCGGATCGGATGAACCAGCTTCCTCCATATCTGTTTGGCATGATCAACAAGATGAAGATGGAAAAACGCTGGAAGGGTGACGATGTTATTGATCTGGGTATGGGGAACCCGATGGATCCGACACCGGGGCCGGTAACCGAAAAGCTCTGTGAAGTTGCAATAGATCCCAAAAGCCACAGGTATCCGGTTGAAGCCGGTGGCATGAAAAATCTCAAAAGAGAGATTGCCCTCTATTATGACCGTAATTACGCGGTGAAACTTGATGGTGAAAATGATGTGATCTGTACTATCGGCTCGAAAGAGGGAATATCACATCTTTGTCTGGCGCTGCTCGGGCCGGGGGACACGGTTCTGACCCCTGCACCGGCTTTTCCTATCCATGTCTATGCGGCAGTTATTGCCGGTGCCAATGTGTTGCGTTTTCCTCTGAGTTCAGAGGAAGAGATGATTAGTCAGATTGCCAGGATGTGCGAATCGCTCTATCCCGGGCCTAAAGTACTGATGTTGAATTACCCGCACAACCCGACGGCTGCTTTGGCCTCAAAGGAATTTTTTACCGAAGTGGTGAAACTGGCCAAAAAATATAATTTCATGGTTATCAATGATTTTGCTTATTCGAAGATAACCTACGACGGCTATGTTGCTCCAAGCCTGCTTGAGGTGGACGGGGCTATTGATGTGGGTGTTGAGTTTGGCTCTTTTTCAAAATCATATAATATGGCAGGTTGGCGGCTGGGCTATTGTGTTGGTAATGTCGATATGATCAGCGGTCTTTCGAAAATCAAAGGGTATTATGATTACGGAATTTTCTCAGCCATTCAGGTTGCAGGTATTGTTGCCATGCGGGATTGTGATGAGAAAATCATTGAACAGGTTGCGGTTTATCAAAGCAGAAGGGATGTGCTTTGCGACGGTTTGACAAAGATGGGCTGGGACGTCGATATTCCCAAGGCGGGAATGTTCCTCTGGGTGAAAATCCCTGAACCCTATGTACAGATGGGATCAGTAAAATTTTCCATTGAGATGATGAACAGGGCCAATGTTGCACTGGCTCCTGGAGCTGGTTTTGGTATTGAAGGTGATGATTACCTGCGCCTTGCCCTGGTGGAAAATGAGAACAGAATGACCCAGGCACTCAAACAGATGCGTCGTGCCTTAAAGGAAATTGATGCCGAGGTCGCAGCAGGTACGTTCCAATTGAACAAAGAATAATTGCATGGCATAGAATATAGTGCAGTTTTAGTCAAATTCCGGGTAATATTTTTTAAGGCATTTTTCGCACAGGCTGTGGCTGAATTGTGCGTCAGAGTGTTCAGAAATATATATTTCGAGCTTATTCCAGGACCCTTTGTCGTCTCTAATTTCTTTACAGTGCATGCATATAGGTATTATCCCTTCTAATGTTCGCACTTTAGTTAAAGATTCTTCAAGCTTGACTATCAGCTTATCTTTTTCGAGTTGAGTCTGTTTACGATCATTTATTTCGTGTAAATAATTTTCATTTACTTCCCTAAAAGCATCTTTTTGGATACGAATGCGGCGCCTTAAAACGGACACAAATCCACCGAAGAACGTGAACCATGTCAATATAATGCTAAACAGAAGGAAGAGGTAGAGCTGGTAGTGAATGTCAAATCCTTGAGGATTATTGGTGTAATCAATAACTAATAATCCTCCATACAGGCCAAGCATACATGTTGTCACAAAAAGAAATTGTTGAAACGTCAGGATTAGCATTCCAAAGCTGAAGGGAGCAAGAATAAACAGGAAAATAATTGCGCGTGCATCTGGCATCCAGTACATCAGCAGAAAACCATAAATTGAAGAAAAGATGATTTGTTCGCGGGTTAGCGATGCTTCAGAAAAGTGTAAATTTGCATTGGTGTAAAATAGGATAAAGAACGATATCATACCGAACAGGCACCACCCCAAAAGCATTGCCCACTGGATATTGCTCAAAGCACCAATTCCAAGCTTAGTGGCAAGAAATGTAGCCAGAATCGCCACGATATAGGTAATGACTGACATCCCAAATCTACGCAAGCGTAATCGCTGAGCTCCTTTTAAAATGGTATGTTGTTCTTTTGAGAGTGGGGGCTTTGGTGTCATAGGATGTTTTTTCTCTGCTACTATCAAAGCAAAGCACATAAAATAGTAATTTCCAAATGGCCTTGTGAGGCAATCCTGAATTACAGGCCTTTTGCAGTTTTGTGATCTGCCTTCAGCACTGAAAGCTGTATTGAATAACTACCAATCAGTTCCACGAATACGCTAACTTGCTCAGACAAACTTTGAATGGCATTGAGAGTACAAATCAGTAACAATTGTGTCAAGAAAATTCCCCCAACCTGTCTACTATAAAGGGTCAGCGAAGAATGGCGCCAGCTTAAGACTCTTGCCTTCATTTCCAGCCTGGCCTGGTTGGAAATGAAGGCAAGAGTGCCTGACGACTCCATCGGGCGTCTCTGCTGCCATTCCCGCGTCGGCGTAAATTGACATTAGTTTTCGCACATTCTACAGACAAAAGCTTTGAGATAACGTGTTTCCGGGATGGCGGGGTGTATAGGGTGATCAGGCCCCTGTGAACCCTCTTCAAGCACCTGTATATGGCGATTTGTCCGCTGGCCTCCACTGCGCACCACATCCATTAATTCATCACGTTTGAGGTGCATGGAGCATGATGCTGAAAGCAGGATGCCATTGTCTGCAAGAAGCCGCATGGCCAGTTCGTTGATGCGACGATAGGCCTGAAAGCCCTGCTTGTGATCTTTTTTGCGTTTAATAAATGCCGGTGGATCGACGATAATCACATCGAACTGTTCCTCTTCAGTCTTCAGTGTTTTCAGTACGTCAAATGCGTCACCGAGAGCTCCGGTAAAGATATTTCCCACTCCGTTGAGTGCGGCGTTTTTTTCGGCAATTTCGAGGGCAAATCGTGTGGAATCTACAGCCCATACCTCCTTTGCTCCAAAGGCTGCCGCCTGGATGGCAAAGCTGCCAACGTAACTGAACACATCAAGTATTCGTTTGCCTTTCACATATTTTTTCAGTTTTGCTCTATTGGGGCGTTGATCATAAAACCAGCCGGTTTTCTGGCCATTATGCAGGGGCGCCAGCATAGGGACGCCATTTTCGATGAGTTGTACCTCTTCGGGAGCATTGCCAAAAGCGACAGTAACTTCTCTTGTCAACCCTTCCATATCCCGTATACTGCTGTCGTTTCGAAGAAGTATTGACTCTGGTTTGAACAGTGATATCAGGGTGTCAATAATTTCGCCTTGTACGGCTTCCATTCCTGCACTATTTATCTGGACACTGAAATGTGGACCAAAGCGATCGACCACCAGGCCTGGCAGTAGATCGCTTTCCCCATAAACCAGCCGGTAGAATGGTTCTTTAAACAGTCGTGTCCGCAGAGAATTCGCCTGTTGCAGACGCTGCGAAAGAAGAGTAGCGTCCAGTCTCGTATCCTCATAGCTGATTAGTCGCCCACAGATAAGGGCACGGGGATTAACGTATGCTGTACCAATGGTCTTGCCGGTGTGGGTTTCTACGAGCACCTGTTCTCCCGGCTGAAATGTCTTCAGTGGTGTCTTTCTGGTATCTACCTCATTGCTGTATATCCAGAGGTGGCCATTGTTTAACCGGTGCTCTTCACCCCGCTTCAGGCATAATCTATTTTTGTAACTACTCAAGGGATTCATAACTTTATGTTTTTTATTACCTCTGAATTGTAACTGCTCACAGGTGCTTCATATTCGTGCAGGCACATTTGCCCGTTATAGCCCCTCTATACCGGCAAATGTGACCGTGCGAAGATGGGGGGGCCTGTGAGTAGTTACCTATTTTTCTGCATTCTTTTCACGTAACAGTCTTTTGTTGATTTTGCCAACGCTTGTTTTGTCAATTTCGTCCACAAAGCGGACAGTAAGGAGCAGGGCGAGTTTATTCAGCAAACCTTTGTCGATAAAGGCTTTAACGTGTTTAACAATTTCTTTTTCTGCGGGTCTTGCGCTGTTTTCTTTGAGGACGATCAGGGCGAGAGGTTTTTCGCCCCATTTTTCATCGGTTGTGCTGATAACCGCTACTTCTGAAACGCAATCGTGCAGATTGATAATATCTTCAAGTTCAAGAGATGAGAGCCACTCGCCACCTATCTTGATAACATCTTTCATTCTGTCTGTTATATTGATGTACCCGTCTTTATTTATTTGAGCGACATCGCCGGTGTGCAGGTAGCCATCTTTCCACAGGTTTTCCGAGTTACGCTTATCTTTCAGGTAGCCCTGTGTCAACCAGGGAGAACGGACAACAATTTCACCCACACTGGTGTCATCTGCCGGGATATCTGCCATATGTTTGTCGACTACGCGTAGTTGCACAAGTGGCAGGGGGCGGCCTGTTTTGCAGCGGATGTCTATTTCGTCGTCTTCACTGAGATCATTTTTGTTGATGTGGGCAAGTGTCAGAATCGGACATGTTTCAGACATGCCGTAGCCGGTGAAAATATCAATGCCTTTGGCCATTGCTGCCTGGCACATTTTCCTGGGCAGGGCGGCACCACCGATGATAACCTTCCAGTTTGATAGATCAACTCTTTCAAATTCGGGGCTGGCCATCAGCATATGCATAATGGTTGGCACGCAGTGGGAGAAGGTTACTCCTTCGTTTTCGATAAACTGTAACAGGCTGTTTGGCGCATATTTGCCGGGGTAGACCTGTTTGACTCCAACCGTTGTGGCAATATAAGGCAATCCCTAGGCATGGACGTGAAACATGGGGGTGATCGGCATATAGACGTCTTTTTGATGAAAACGTCCGTGGTCGGTTGCAGTTCCAAGGGCTGCGATTGTTCCCAGGGTGTGGAGCACAAGTTGCCTGTGACTGAAATAGACGCCTTTGGGGAGGCCGGTGGTGCCAGTTGTATAGAAAGTGGTAGCTCTGGTATTTTCATCAAAATCAGCAAATTCGAACGAATCTGAAGCTTCTGCCAGCAGGCCTTCATACTCTCCGGCAATGGACAGACTACTTTTCGGCAGAGAATCTTCATCGTTTAAAATAACGAAATCTTTCACCGTCGTTATTCTGCCTTTTATCTGTTCCAGGATGGGCAGAAATTCGCTGTTGACCAGGATAAAATCATCTTCTGCGTGGTCAATGGTGTAGATGATCTGTTCAGGGGAGAGACGAACGTTAACAGTATGTAAAACGGCACCTAACATTGGCACGGCAAAGAAACATTCAAGGTAGCGATGGCTGTCCCAGTCCATAATTGCCACGGTATCTCCAGGGCGTACGCCAATTTTTGTGAGAGTGTTTGCAAGTTTGTGAACACGGGCCCGAAAATCACGGTAGGTAAATCGCAACGCATCCCGGTAGACGATTTCCTGATCCGGATTATTGACGACCGGAGACATGAAAAGGTTCTTAACCGAACTTTTTGCGAATAATTCCCAATCTCTTCTGTAACGGAGGTTTCCCGTTGAGGATAAAAATAGATATCACATAACATCAGTATGTTACACTTTTTGACTCTATTGTAGTGCCAAGAAA
>CAMZKN010000070.1 GCA_947311315.1 uncultured Desulfobulbaceae bacterium
ATAGAAACACTGGTAGGGATTTGCAAGAAGAAAATAAATATTTACAGAAATTAATTCTGTTAAATTAAGAAGTTGAACCGGTAATTATAGTTGTCGCTGACCGGTAATTATAATTGTCGTTGAACATAAGTGTTTTCAGATCTTTTGGTGAAAAGGAATGAAGGTCGAGTATTCCGTCTATTGGTAGTGTTATGGTTTCTGAAATAGTAATCTCTTTAACCATCCGCTGATTTTTCCTCCAGTAACTGCAGTACTACCTCCGCTGCCTTATCAGATGCTCCCCTGCTGCCAAGTTTTTGTCTGACTTCAGCAAGAGCCTTTTTGACAGTTTGTCCCCTATTATCCGACGTGAGAATAGACTTCAGATTTTCTGCAATATGCTCTGGAGTTACTTCGTCCTGCAAGAGTTCCGGAACAGCTTCATAACCAGCAATAAGATTAACGAGGGAAAAGTGATCGAGCTTGACAAGTATCTTGGCAATACGATAAGAGAGTGTAGACAGTCTATAGGTAACGACCATTGGTACTTCGAGAATAGCCAACTCGAGAGTTACTGTTCCGGACGCAGCCACAACAGCATTACACGAGGCCATCATTTGGTACCGTTCTTCAAGGACAATGCGAATGTCTAAAGTATTCTGATAGAAGGAAAGACCTGCATCATCAAGGTCTTTTTTTGAAATCGTTGTTGCCTGGGGTAAAAAAAATGTTATCTTTTCATTACTTGATTCCTGTAACAACCGGGCAGCCTCCAGGAAATCAGGCAAAAGCGATGCTATTTCACGTCTTCTGCTGCCTGGAAGTAAACCTACACATATGGTTTTCTCAGGCAGATTGTAGCCTTGTAAAAATTCTTTCTTTGTTGAATTGGAATATACCACGTCGAGCAAAGGATGACCGACATAGTGGGCGTCAATATTGTGGTGCCTAAAAAAATCCTCTTCAAAAGGTAGGATTACTCCAATTTTATCGACTCTTTTGCGTATTGTTTTCACCCTGCCGGATCGCCATGCCCAGACCTGTGGTGTAATATAATAAAATACTGGAATCCCAAGTTGTTTTGCTTTTTTGGCAAGCATGAGATTAAAATCAGGGAGGTCGATAATGATCAGAAGATCAGGTCGATTTTTGCGTAGGCGACGACGCAGCACTTTCTGGGCAAGAAAAATGTCTCCAAGATGGGAAACGACCTCAAAAATACCGACTACGGAAATTTTAGCAGCATCAAATAGAATTTCAACACCACAGGACGCAAGCTCTGGCCCACCCATTCCAGAAAATGATAAATCAGGTTTTTTATTAACCAATGATCGAACAAGATTTGCTCCATGGAGATCACCCGAAGCCTCACCGGTTACAATCAAAATATTTGAGGTCATCTGTTCAGGAAGGGTGTCGTAAATCTTTGAAAAGTTCGAGGCTTTGATGCTCTTTTATCTGAGCCATTACCTGCAATGCGACAGCAAGAGCGCGTCTCCCCTCTGCACCCGACACGGCTGGTTTGCTTCTTGTCTCTACATGTTGAGTAAATGCAACTATTTCACTTCGTAAAGCATCACCGTCCTCAAATGTTCGCAGGTCAACCACCTGTTTAGGCATACCGCTTTCGAGTAATTCGTCGGACAACTTTATTGTCATTACCTTTTTATTGCCAAAATCAACTTTAATATAAGAACCAGGTTGAAAGATGCGCATTTTCCTGACATTTGTTCGTGCAATTCTACTAACGGTCACATTAGCGGTTGCACCGTTTTCAAAGATCAACCTTGCATTGGCAATATCAGTATTGCTTGTGACGACAGGAGCGCCTACTGTGTGAATGGTTTTTAGTGGTGATTGTACGATATTGAGTATGATATCGATATCATGAATCATGAGGTCGAGTACAACATCTACGTCTACACCTCTATTTTTGAATGTTGCGATACGATTACTTTCGATAAAAACAGGTGTTGTCAGCAGTGGTTCCATGGCCTGTACAGCAGGATTAAACCGTTCAAGATGACCAATCTGCAGGATAAGCTTTTTGTTTTCGGCTTTTGCAATAAGATCATCCGCTTCCTCGAGAGTGACTGTCATAGGTTTTTCGAGCAGAATATCAACCCCTGAATGAATACAGTCACAGGCAACCTCATAATGGTATGAGGTCGGGACGACAATTGAAACAGCATCGACCTGTTTGATTAATTCTTTATAGTCAGTAAAAAAAGCACAATGACACTCTTTGGCAACATTCTGGCATTGTTTTTTGTCAATGTCAGCTACACCAACAAGTGTTACATTTTCCTGCTCAGCGTATTTTTGCGCGTGAAATCGCCCTAAATAACCGACACCAATGACTCCAACTTTTAGATTCTTCATATCCTGCAAAATCACTTAGAAATTTTTAAAGGCATACATGATATTTGAGACTGTATCGACCTTTGTAGGGTGTTAACGCAGACAAGCTGCTTAAGTACCGTTAGGAAGTATCTAACTATTTCGATGGTCAAATACTTTGATCATTTTATAGTTTTTCTTTACTGGTTCCAGGGAGCAAGGTACTAAATGCCAAGGTAGGCTTTTTGGATGTCAGGATTAGAAAGCATATCTTTGGCCGTACCGGAAAAGCTGATTCCTCCATTTTCCATAACATAAGCACGATCAGCGACTCGAAGAGCCTGATTCGCATTCTGTTCCACCAGGAAAATAGTTGTATCCTGCTCTTTATTAATTTGTCCTATTATTTCAAATATCTGTTTAATAACCAGCGGCGCAAGTCCCATTGATGGTTCATCAAGGAGTAATAACTGGGGTTTTGCCATTAAAGCTCTGGACATTGCCAGCATCTGCTGTTCCCCACCACTGAGAGTTCCACCATCTTGATTGCGTCTTTCAGCAAGGATTGGAAAAAGCGAGAAGACATAGTCCATATCCCTTTTTATCTGTTCTTTGTCTTTTCGTAGAAAAGCTCCCATGTCAAGATTCTCTTTGACGGTCAGTTCAGGAAATATATGTCGTCCTTCGGGAACCTGACAGATGCCCATGCTGACAATTTCATCAGGATTTTTTTTCTGGATTTCCTCTTCCTGAAATGTAATCCTTCCAGACCTGCAGGCAACGACACCACATATAGTCATAAGGGTGGTGCTTTTACCAGCACCATTTGCGCCGATCAGGGAAATTATCTCACCCTTTTTAATCTCAATGGATATATCTTTAATGGCAAGTTTGTTTCCATAACCTGATTGTACGTTTTCGAGTTTAAGCATTAACTTCCTCACCAAGATAAGCCTTAATAACTGCGGAGTTGTTTCTGATTTCAGCGGGTGTTCCCTGAGCAATTTTTTTGCCGTAATCCATTACAAAAATACGATCAGAAAGGCTCATAACAAGTTTCATATCGTGCTCTATTAGAAGGATGGATTGCCCTTCCCTTGATATCTCTTTAATTAATACATCAAGGTCCATGGTTTCCTGTGGATTCATGCCGGCAGCAGGTTCATCGAGAAGGAGCAACAACGGTTCGGTTGCAAGGGCACGCGCAATCTCAAGACGCCTCTGCGCTCCATATGGTAAGTTATCAGCAAACTCATTTGCAAAATCGGCGAGACCAACTTTTTCAAGGACATGATAACTGAATTCCAGGATAGATCGTTCTTCTTTCCGTGTTGCGGCATTTCTTAAAATGGCACCAAATATAAAGGCTTTTGTCCTGCAGTGTCTGCCGATCATGACATTCTCAAGAACTGTCATTTTCTCAAACAATCGGATATTCTGAAAGGTTCGTGCAAGTCCTTTTTCTGTAACCTGATTAGGTTTTAAACCTTTGAGGTTTATCTGTTTATTACTGTCAGGCGGCGTGACAAAAACATCGCCGGCAGTCGGTGTATAGATCCCTGTTATACAGTTGAAAAAAGTAGTTTTCCCTGCACCATTCGGGCCTATAAGGGCAACGATTTCACCACTGTTAACATCGAGATCGAGAGAGTCCAAGGCTCGAATACCGCCAAAATCCATAGTGAGATTACTCACGTTTAATATCGGTTTATTCATCATTTCGGCGTAGTTTTGAGGTTTGTTTTATCAAATTTGTATGTGCGCCGGATGTTTGATATCAGCCCCTGTGGCCTGAATATCATCATACAGACAAGAATAGCACCAAACGCCAGCATTCTATATTCGGAAAGTGCACGTAAGTATTCAGGCATGAGAATGAGTATGAGTGCACCGAAAATAACTCCAATTATAGATCCCATTCCTCCAAGAACTACTATTGAAAGTATGATAGCAGATTCAAGAAAAGTAAAACTTGCAGGATTTATAAAAGTTGTTTTCGCAGCAAAAATTACACCTACTGCGCCAGCCCAAAATGCGCCCAACGAGAATGCGACAAGTTTAGTTTTTCGTTTGTCGATGCCCATGGCCTGGCAGGCAATTTCATCTTCACGGAGGGCAATCCATGCTCTTCCCAGGCGCGAATCCTGCAGACGATTGACTACAAAAATCGTAATGATCACAAAAACAATCATCAGATAGTAGGTGTAATTTATTGCCTGACCAAGAGAGAGGTCTAGACCAAAAAGAGAAGGTCTGGGGATATTGGAGATACCGCTTGGTCCTTGTGAAAACGTTCCCCAGTTTTCGAGAATAAGCCGTATTATTTCACCAAACCCCAGGGTGACAATTGCCAGGTAGTCACCACGCAGTCTCAAGACAGGAAATCCAAGCATGATGCCAAAAAAGGCAGCCATCAAACCGCCAATAGGCAGTACTGTCCAGAAACCAAGACCAAAATGGAGATTGAGCAAGGCATAAGAATAGGCCCCCACAGCATAAAATGCCACAAAGCCCAGATCAAGGAGTCCGGCAAGTCCGACAACTATATTAAGCCCAAGCCCAAGGACGACATACATGAGAGCAGTCGTCATTACATTCGTTTGATAAGATGAAACAAATTGTGGGAAAAGAAGAGCAACAGCGAGGACAGTACCAATGAAAATATTTCGTTTTCGGGTGTCTAACAGAGTTTTTTGCAGTATCGAGTCATTAGAATCTTTTTGGGTATCCTTTTTCATCTCCTTTCTCTGCATATAAAACTTCATAATGAAAAAGATACAAAAAGTTCCAATAGCCATATAAACGGCATTATGCCAACGCCAGGTTATTGTCCTTTCAAAAGGGTCAACTTTAATAACCATTATTGGGAAAGTTAAAAATACGAACCAAAGCGACGTTAAAAGTCCTTTTTTCAGTTCTTTTAAAGAAATCATAATATTAGAAGGTTAAACTTTTTGGTTGGTTGTTTTTCCTAATAAGCCTGATGGCTTGAAAATAAGAATCAGTACAAGGAGTGAAAATGCAAACACATCTTCATAATCACTTGAGACATACCCCGTTGCAAAACTTTCCGTCAAACCAAGAATCAGGCTACCGAGAACAGCACCGGGAATAGAACCAATTCCACCTAAAACTGCAGCAGTAAACGCTTTGATACCTGCAATAAAACCAATATAGAAATTTATCTGGCCTATATGTGAGGCAATTAATAATCCACCAATAGCTGCCAGAGCTGAACCGACGATGAACGTTGCTGAGATCACACTATTAACATTGATTCCAACAAGAGTTGCCATCATTCTGTCCTGCGCTGTTGCCCGCATCGCTTTACCGATTTTGCTGAATTTAATGATGATGGTGAGAATTATCATTACGATAAAAGTGGTTATAAGAATAACCAGATCTGAGCTGCCAACGATATGTGCTATTGGTTCCATAAATGCAAATTCAGGGATTAAAGCAGGGAAAGGTAGAAAATCAGAAGTTTGTGCAAGCAAAACGTAATTTTGCAAAAAAATTGACATTCCTATGGCACTGATTAATGGGGATAATCGTGGGGCGTGCCGCAAGGGTTTGTAAGCAATTTTTTCAATGGTGTAGGCATATGAACTCGACCAAACTACTGCTGCGACACCGGCTATAACAACAATAGCCAATAAAGGAAAACCATAAATAGATAAGACTGTTGCCACAATAAAAGCGGTAAAAGCCCCTATCATATAAATCTCACCGTGGGCAAAGTTGATAAGCCCAATAATTCCATAAACCATCGTATAGCCAAGGGCTATGAGTGCGTATATGGAGCCTCTAGTCAGTCCACTGAAAAACAGTTCTATAAAATAGTCCATAAATACATAAAAAAAATCTGAAGTATGCGGGGCAATGCCTTACATACTTCAGATAAGAAAAGATTTAACGTTGATGTTATTTCACTACAACATATTTACCATCTTTAACAACGTACATTGAAAATCCAACACCAATAGCATCGCCATTTTTGTCAAAGCTCACATCTCCAACGGGGGTTGCCACTTTTTCAGTCTGTAAAACTTTCTTTAAATCTTCGAGCTTTGTGGAGTCAGCTTTTTCTATTGCGTTTAGCATGGCAATTGTAGCTGCGTAAGCACCCTCAAAGAAAGCACCCGGGTCTTTTTTAAATGCAGCTTTATGTTCTTTTTTAGCGTCGGTAGCCATTGCGTTGGTTGAATTATCCTGTGGGCCTGCAGTATATACACCCTCTGCCGCTTTACCGGCAACTTTAATAAAGGTGTCATCTTTTACACCGTCATCAGAGACAAAAGCTGTCTTAAGGCGTTTTTTCTTCATGATGGTGACGATTTTGGAAGCTTCAGGATGATACCCACCAAAAATAACAACATCGGCGCCGGATTTTTTGATTTTCTGGACTATTGCAGAATAGTCCATGGCACCTGGAGTAATTCCTTCAAAAAGTACTACTTTGGCTTTGCCACCTTCCTCAATATATTTTTTTGCACCTTCAGCAAGTGGTTTGCCGTAATCACCTTTATCGTGAATAACAGCTATTTTCGTAAAACCAAGTTTATTAATTGCAAAATCAACCATGGCTGGAGATTGAGCGGCATTAGGAGCGATTGTTCTGAAAAAATTGGGGTAATCCCCACTAAGGGTCAGTTCATCACTTGTAGCGGAGGGCGACATTACAAGTATGCCGGCATCTTTGTAAATTGGCATGGCAGCTTTCGTTGCACCTGAACAAATATGCCCAAGAACTACATCAACACCGTCTGAAACGAGTTTGGTTGCGGTATTAGTGGCAATTTCAGGTTTACAAACATCATCTTCAACGAGCATTTCAATTTTTTTTCCGTTAATACCACCCTTGGCATTGATTTTATCAATAACAAGTTTGGCTGCATTTATAGAAGGTAGTCCGTATGATGCAAGGTCGCCACTATGCGGGCCTGCAACACCAAATTTAATTGTATCGCCAGCAGAACTCGCTGAAGGTACAGACAGGGCAATGACAGCACAAGCTGCTACAGAAAACAATGTACCACTAAGACTCAACTTCATTTTTTTTCCTCCCTCTTAATAGTTGAAAATTATACCCCCGCTTTTATAGTCTCTCTTTAAAAGAGAGATGCTGAAAGTGAGCATATGCTACGATGTCGTAATAATAGTCTTTTATAATTCTTTTTGCAAAATCAAAAAAACACCCTTTTCTAAAGTGAAAAAAAGCAGTGCTGTAGTTTTCAAGTAATATCTACCTTTTTGCTTGCCAGCAATATCATTCTGGTGTTTTAACAAATCATTGTTCAGGTTTTACCGTCACTGGTAAAAATATTTGCACGTAATAACCTATTTCTCAGGACAAAGCTATGTCATACAGTTTTAAAGCACTTTTTTTTATTGGTCGTCCGTTGAGTCCTCTTTACAGTGCTATTATGAAAATTCGCGAAATGCTTTACAAAAAAAAAATATTTAAAAGTTATAGCTTTCCCATACCTGTAATTTCTGTTGGGAATCTTGTAATGGGTGGCACAGGTAAGACCCCAATTGTACGACACATCTCAGAACTTCTCAAGAAAAAAGGCTATAGCCCTGCTGTAATCAGCAGGGGATATGGAGGTAAGTCTAAACAGAGAGTTAATGTCGTTTCCGATGGGACAAAAGTACACCTGGCCCCGACCGATGCAGGCGATGAACCTTATATGCTCGCTATGACTTTAAAAAACATACCAGTATTAACGGGAACAAGACGTTCTTTTCCCTGCGCCTACGCAATACACAATTTCAATACAAATGTTCTGTTGCTTGATGATGGTTTTCAACATCTTTCGGTACAGAGAAACCTTGATATAGTTCTTTTTGACGCTACAGCTCTTGCAGGCAACAGTCGTGTTTTTCCAGGCGGTGAACTCAGAGAGCCAGTCTCTGCACTGGGGAGATGTCATCTTTTTTTAATTACCGGAGTAAGTACTGACAATATATCAAGTGCTGTCAAATTTCAGAATCTGCTAAAAGAAAAATTTCCGAACAAGCCTGTTTTTTTTGCAGAACACGATAGCTACCAGTTGTGGAACAATGAAGGAGAAGAACTTTCTGCTGAACAAGAGGTGGAACACTATGCTTTTTGCGGGATAGCCAATCCTTTACGTTTTAAAAACTCTCTTGAAAATCATGGTCTTAAGATTAGTGGATTTGAACCACTGAAGGATCACGTCAGTTATACACAATCTTTGGTCACGAATCTTTGCAAGAGAGCTATAAAATCCAGAGCAAAAATTCTAATCACTACGGAAAAGGACTTTGTAAAACTCAAAAACTTTCAGACAGAGCTTCCCCTTATTTATTTTACAATCAGTCACCGGGTGGATATTAAATTTGATGATTTTATTCTAAATTATCTCTCTCGTGCTGGTCTTTGATTGTTCTGTCGTGTGTTTTTAAAACAACATTTTTCTCCGTTTCGTGTTATTAACCACACACTTTCAACGAAGTGCCTTCCGTTGCAATTCCCCTGCATGTTACCGGTATACTGTGATTACTTCACATAAAAACAAACTTGACTACTCAGGCATAAACATTGCATATAAATAGTAACTTTAATATTATCCTCAGGACACGCTATGAATATGCCAATTGATCCATTTCAATATACATTAAGAAAACAAGTGAATTGTTGTGGTGTTGGTTTGCATTCAGGACGAACTGTTAATCTTACTATAAAACCTGCTGTCGTAAACAATGGGATTCGGTTTTTTCGTAGCGACATGCCCACCAGTGAACATGTTCAGGCCCATATGGATAAAGTAGTTGATACCCAGCTTGCTACCACAATTGGAAATGACCATTTCCGTATTTCTACAACAGAGCATCTACTGGCGGCCCTTAATGGATTTGGTATCGATAATGCTGATGTCGAATTAGACGCCTCTGAAGTGCCAATTATGGACGGTAGCGCTGATCCATTCTTTCAATTGTTAAAAGATTGTGGGAAAAAACGACAGAAGGGCTTGAAAAAAGTTTTGAGAATTACCAAAACCATCTCTTATTCAGATGGCGATAAGTTGATAACTATTTCCCCTTACGAAGGTTTCAAAGTTACCGGTGAAATTTGTTTTGATGACACATTAATTGATACCCAAAGATATACTTTTGACCTTGCGATGGGTGGTTTTGGTGACGAACTCGCTCGTGCCAGAACATTTGGGTATGTTGAGCAGGTTGAGGAACTCTGGGCTAATGGCTTGGCGCTTGGTGGGTCTCTTGCTAATGTGATTGCCATTCACTGGAATCGTAAATCTGTATTGAATGAAGACGGTTTGCGGTATAAAGATGAGTTTATACGACATAAAGTACTAGATCTCGTAGGAGATCTAGCTTTGTTGGGATGTCCTGTCTTGGGTCATGTAAATGCATATAAAGTTGGCCACGCACAGCATCTGGGCCTTATGAAGGCAATTGCTGATTCTCCAAAATGTTGGGAATTCATTGAAATGAAACGAAACGGTTCCCATTCTGTTCTCGATAAGTTTGCTGCTAAATCAAAAGCTGCAGGTGAAGCTCTTTTGATGCCATTTTTTAATGATCCGTCCCTTTCTCCCGTTCCCTCTGCCTGATTGCTGCAATACCCTTTTTATTCTGTGTAGTTTTTCTTTCTCAAACTGTATTACTGCGTCCATACGTGAATTACATAAATACACTTAGATCAAAATGTGCTCATGCCAAGTTAGGTGACACATTGACTACTTCTTAAAAAGAAGTATACTTTAACCAGTAGATGGATCTGTTGACGTGGAAATATAGAGCAGAAAACATGTGTCTGTTTTCCGGTATTAAAAAATAAACGGGGGAATACCCGATGACATTGCTTGAAGGATTGTTGTGGCTTACTTTAAATGTTTATCACGAGGCGCGTTCAGAACCTCAAATAGGACAAATAGCAGTGGCATTTGTTACATTAAATCGTGCCAATGAAGAACATAAACCTGTAAAAGATATCGTGCAGCAACCGTACCAATTCAGTTGGACTTTGCAGAAGTCATCATATTTCCCAGAAGATCCGAAAGCATTTCTGGAATGTTTACGCTCTGTCTATATTGCCCTGCAAAGCAAAGATTTTACGAAAGGAGCAACACATTATCATCTTGACAGTGTCACTCCTTACTGGACCAGTCAGTATACTTTTTTGAATCAGTATGGGTCACATAAATTTTATAAATAGGTAACTGCTCACAGGCCCCCCATCTTCGCACGGTCACATTTGCCGGTATAGATGGGCTATAACGGGAAAATGTGCCTGCACAAATATGGAGCACCTGTGAGCAGTTACAACTCAGAGGTAATAAAAACATGGAGTTATGAACTCCGTGAGTAGTTACATAAATAGTAGAGTTATACCTTGCTGGCCAACGTAAGAGCTTTACGCATTGCATTTATTTTGTCTTCGTTCATTATGATGGAAACAGGATAAATAAGCGTTCGAGCCAGCAAATCAGAGGATGCAGGTAACGCCTGCGGGTCATATACAATTCTTTTTCTTCCTCCAGGTTCTGCAAAGGGGTAGCCGCTGGAAGTGAGTGTTTTCCCTTCGAGCAAATGTTCCCATTTTGGGAAAAAATGCCAGCTGTTTTCTGAAAAATTTATTGCACCCTGCCCTTCGTTTTTCAAACAATCATTTACTCTTTTACAATGTTCTGCATTTTCAAGTGTAAATGCGAAAAATGTAGCTGAATCACCATTTTCATCCAGTATTTCACGGAATTTCACCCCGGGAATCCCGGTTGTGACTTCCTTGAGTTTGCTCTTGTTTTTTTGTTGTTCGGCTACCATGAAATCCAGTTTTGCCAGTTGCGCGATCCCAATTGCTCCCTGTAATTCCATCATACGATAATTAAAACCGATAAACCGCCTTCCTTCTCCACCCCTTGCTCCAGGGTTTACCTTATGGTCATGACCATGATCCTGATATTCTGACATTGAACGCCATAAATCCTCATTGTCGGTGATAATCATGCCACCCTCACCGGTTGTCATTGTTTTTACTGAATCAAAGGAAAATGTGCCACAATCTCCAAATGTACCAAGATGTTGCCCCTGGATTCGACATCCTGCAGCCTGGGCAGTATCTTCAAGTACACAGATGTTGTGTTTGTTTGCAATAACAACAATTTGTTGGATATTAGCTGCAGCGCCAAGCATATGGACAGGAATAATACACTTTGTCTTTGAAGTAATTTTCTTTTCCAGATCAGCCGGATCCATATTAAGGGTAGTATCAATTTCTGTAAAAACAGGGATCGCCCCAACCTCCAAAATTGCTTCCCAGGTGGCAACAAAGGTGAAGCCCTGGGTTATAACTTCATCACCGGGACCTACTCCTAATGCTGTAAGAGCGACCTTTAGAGCTGCTGTGCCTGAAGTCACTGCCTGACTGAACCGGCAACCGCAATATTGAGAGAATTGTTCCTCAAATTCTCTGACCTTAAACACACCTTTCCGTTGTTCGTTAAATTCGTAACGGAACAGCACACCTGTATCAAGTACATCCGCAATCTCTTTTTTTTCTTCCTTTCCGAAAATTTCAAACCCAGGCATTTTCTGCTCCTCTTCATTATCTCATTTTAATCTGGAAAAAGTCGACCATTGTCAATGAGCCGAACCGTACCATCAATTTTAGCCGCAAGAACAAGTATGGAGTCACTAGAAACAACGACATCATCGAGTAATGTAGACTCGTCTTTTAATACTGCATATTCCAGAGCAGCACCAGCCCTGGCGATAATCTCTTTAGTTTGCTCGATAACCGTTTGAGCCAGAATTTTGTCCCTGCTCTCAGTTACCAGTTCGCGGGCGGCAATAATTGAGCTATAGAGGCAAAGTGCCTGTTGCCGAGAATCACCGTGCAAATATTTATTTCTTGAACTCATTGCCAACCCATCGTCCTCACGGACTATTGGGCTGCCTATAATCTGAATTGGAAAATTGAGATCTTTGACAAGCTGACGAATTACTGCTAGCTGTTGGAAATCTTTTTGACCAAATACGGCACTGTCAGCACGAGTCAGGTTGAACAGTTTTGCAACCACAGTCGACACGCCGTCAAAATGACCGGGTCTGTCTTTACCGCACATCCCCTGGGAGAGTTTTGAAACTGTAACAGCAGTCTGAAAAGAATCTCCGTACATATATTTGTTTTCAGGGCAGAAAACTGCGTCAACCCCTTCATTTTCTGCCAGTTCACAATCTATGACAAATTGTCGAGGATAAGACGCAAGATCTTCATTTGGGCCAAATTGCAGAGGATTGACAAAAATGGAAACGATAACTTTACCACCCATATCTTTTGCTTTGCGCATAAGAGACAAGTGACCTTCATGCAGACAACCCATGGTTGGTACAAGGGAAATAGTTTGCCCTTGTTTTTTCCATGAAGATGTCAGCTGGGAAATATCGGTTAATGAAGGAACTATTTTCACTGTTTAGCCTTCAACATTGCAATTCTTGATAGAACTTCAGCGCGTGATTGTGCAAATGAAGGATCGTCACCTGCAGTGAGAATAAAGTTATTGTAAATGGCAATTGCTTTATCGTCATTATGTTGTGCTTCTTCCAATCGTCCTAAACTCATATAACCAACATGCTTATAGCCATCAATTTCTTTAAGCAGATCGTAGTTTCTCCCGGCATCGGGATATTTTTCACTAGCCTCAAAGGCCTGGGCCAGTCCAAAAAGAACCAGAGGATACAACTGGTCATTAGCACCGAGTGATGAAAGCAGTGCACCATATTTTACTGCAGCCTGTTCGTAATCACTTTTTTGCATATCAAGATGAGCAAGTTCTACTTTAGCCCACAAACCTGAGGTCGTTGATCCATACTGCTCAGTCACCTTGGAAAGTGCATCTGAACGTAGCGATGATTCCTGCAGCATTGCCTGGGATAATGCTGAGGCGGCTTCTTCACGGACACGATCCTTATAGGATCCATAAAATGACCAGAAGACTATAGCAGCTATAAAAACAATAATTGCAAAAAGTAACGCCCTATTGTTTGCACGGATGAATTCAATTACCTTAGGGGACAGATTTAAATGGTCGAGCACACCTTCAACTTTATCCATTTTGGTTTCTGCTGTCAGCCGCTTATTATACGCACTTTCGTGGGACATGCGATTTCCTCCTCGTCATTTTTAGTCGTATTTTTATATTAAAAGAGAGAACACAAGTTGACCTATATAATATATAGCGGTATGTCTGTCTATGCGTAAACATCGAGAATATTCACTCTTCACCTTCATTATCTGAAATCATATGCCCTCCTTTGCAAGTCAAACTGTTCTCACTGTCACTCAACTGACTCGATCAATTAAAACAATTCTTGAAAACGAATATCGTTTTATCCGTATCAGTGGAGAAATATCCAACCTCAAGACTCCATATTCCGGCCATTCTTATTTCACCCTAAAAGACGGCAGCTCTCAAATTAGAGGTGTATTGTTTAAACAGCAAAAAAGATATCTCAATCTCTCTTTGAAAGATGGCCAACAGGTTATATGTTTTGGGCGAATTACGGTATATGAACCAAGAGGTGATTACCAGATTATTGTTGATACAGTGGAATTGTTCGGCACAGGTAAATTACAGATTCAATATGAGAAATTAAAACAAAAACTGTTGGACAAAGGCTATTTTGACGAATCTCAAAAACAGTCCCTCCCGTTATTTCCTCGAAAAATCGTTATTATTTCCTCGGCAACAGGGGCTGCAATCCATGATTTTCTAAAGATTGTTAAAAACAGAAATTCCCACATGCATCTTCAGATTATTCCTGTAAGAGTTCAGGGGAAAACAGCTGCATCGGAGATTGCGAAAGCCATTGCATCAGCAAATACCCTTGCTGGAGTAGAGATTATAGTTCTTTGCCGAGGGGGTGGATCTCTTGAGGATCTCTGGGCTTTTAATGAAGAAGAAGTCGCCGAGGCGATTTTTTTAGCAGAGATACCAATCGTGACCGGCATAGGACATGAAATAGATTTTACAATAGCTGATTTTTGCGCAGATTTCCGATGCCCTACGCCCACAGGCGTTGCAGAAAAAATAATACCTGATAATGATCAGCTAAAAAAACGTCTGACAGTACTGAGAACAAGCCTTGTAAATCGCATTCGACAGAAAATAAATATTTCAGAGCAGGAATTAGATCACAGGATAAAAGCACTTGGCAGCCTGAAAACAATCCTTAGCAGCTCTTCTTTCAGATTGTCCATGAGTGAGGCTATGCTCTGTCGGGTAATGGAAAAACAACTGGCAGATAAAAGCAGAACTGTGTTTGAATTGCGCCAAAATCTTGAGTCAAAAGCTCCTTTGTCACGCATAAAATTACAGGTAAATCGCCTGCATTTTTTAACACGGCAACTCAAACAAGGTATTGAAAATATTCTTGCATCCCGACAGGCTGAACTCGCAGGGTATGCAAACCTGTTAAACGGAGTAAGTCCTCTGGCAACGCTTGCAAGGGGCTATTCAATTGTCAGAAAAGTTGACAAACCAGGTGGAAATTATCGTGTGATATCAAAAGTAACTGACACGTTTGCTGGTGACAAAATTAATATACTATTACATGAAGGGCAGATAGATTGTACCGTGAATACAGTTCAGAAAGATTGAGATGTTTGGGGCAAATTAATACGGTGCACCTGATCATGAGTCACAACCCATAAAAGGCGCACCGTACGGTAACGTTAGAGTAATTCCAGTCCTGAGAAAAAATAACCGATCTCAAATGTTGCTGTTTCAGGGGCATCCGATCCATGGGTTGCATTTTCTCCAAGAGAAGCACCGAATTCACGACGCAGTGTGCCTTCAGCCGCATCAGCCGGGTTTGTCGCCCCCATCAGATCCCTCCATTTCTGGATTGCATTCTCTGCTTCAAGTACCATGACGACACATGGTCCACTCGACATAAATTCTGTGAGTTCTCCGAAAAATGGTCTTTCTTTGTGGACGTAATAAAAACCCTCTGCCTCAACCTGACTTAAAAAAAGTTTCTTCAAACCAACAATTTTAAAGCCTTCTTCATAAATACGGCTGATAATTTTTCCACTGTTGCCATCTGCGAAAGCGTTCGGCTTTATTATTGCAAAAGTTTGTTCCATGCTGAAAATCTCCTGAAATATAATAATTTGATTGTGCAGTTAATCCCTCAAAAGTGTTTCTACTTCATCACCTATCTGGGCAAGAACGAGAGTAAGGTAGCCATTATCTTTATTGGCAGCTTCTTTCAGGCTGTCACCCCAACTGTCGAGCTGATTTGTGTCAATCTTTCTAACAGTATTATCCTTGGACCATTCAGTTCCAATAATAATGCCCATACGCTGAATAAAGCGTCTGATCTGTTTTTGTTTTTCTATTGGATACTGGCTTACAATTGACTGGGAAATGTCTTGCCAGCCATCAAAGAACAATACACCTTCGTTAAATCTCTGGTACCATTTGAGTTGGTCTGCATCCAAAGAATTAATGATATCCTGATCAATTGGTAAAATGTTCAGGAATTCCAATTCTTTAGTTCTGTTTTCATATTCATCGTTCTGGGCCGCCGAAACATGTAAGACAGTACCAAAATAAAAGAGTGCCACCGGGAAAAACAACCGATAAAAAGTATGCAGTTTCATGACAACGTTGTAAGGTCAGAATAAATTTAATACATCGTAGCAGCGCCATAGAGGCACATCATTAACACAAAGAAAATCAATGCACCGACGATTGCGAGACGATGTGTTCTCAATATATCTTCAGGAGATATCTTTTGATAACTGTCTCCCATAAAGGGTTTTTCTACAATTGTACCAAAATAGACAGATGGTCCTCCGAGTTTCACTCCAAGAGCTCCGGCTACAACGGCCTCAGGATGGCCCGCATTTAGGCTTGAGTGTTGCAATCTATCTCTAAAAAAGATTCTCGTTGCACCTCTGTAATCCAATTTTAAAAAAAATGCAGCCATAATAAGACAAATACTACTTATTCGAGCCGGAATAAAATTCACAAAGTCATCGAGTTTAGCAGCAACTCTACCAAAATTGAGATAGGTCTCATTTTTATAACCAATCATTGAATCAAGTGTGTTCACCGATTTATAAAAATAAGCACCAGCTGCAGAGCAACCGATTGGTGAAATATTTAAAAAAGATGAAGCTAAGCCTGCAGTTATTGCAAAGAAAAGTGGCGCAGTTATACCATCAACCATGTTTTCAGCCACTGTTTCAATACATGCTTTACTTACATCCTCACTGTTCAGTTGTTGAGTATCCCGGCCAACGATTTGTCCAAGTGCCTGTCTTGCGCTATCAAGGGAGTCTTCTTTAACAAGAAGTGAATAAACAGTATTGGAATGTTTCAAGAGATCTCTTGCAGCAATGGCTGTGTACAACAAAACGATGGAGATAATATCACCGAAAATTGAATCAATGGAATATGCTGTTATCACAATAGATAAAACAACCAGAGTTGTGGTAATGATCACAATACCGACGGTTACCATGCCAGCAATAACTTCCGCTGCGATAAATCTTCGTGTAATGTTTTCACTAAATGTACATAACCTTCCTATAATTCTAACCGGATGTGGATACCAGTGCGGATCTCCGAAAAGAATATCCAGAAATATGGCGATTGAGAGCTGAAAAAAGTAGGTCATCGTGATGATATGTTTTTACAGTCCCATGATGTTATAGATACGATTCATATCGACATTTTCTCTCAGGCAGGCAGCCAATCGGTCAAATGCTTCTTCAAGATCGTAGGGAGCAACTATTTCTCCAACAGGTGAGATACCGATGTTACTCCGTAGCCTGTCTATAAACCAGCGCCTGAAAGCATCTCCGTCAAATATTCCATGCAGATAACTTCCCCATATCTGTTCAGACCTGCTCATTGATCCACATGTGCTTCCATCATTAAAGCGCACTAAAGGGGCACTGTCTACAGTTGAGACACCATGGTGAATTTCATATCCGGATATTGTTTTTCCGGACAGAGAATGGACGCCTTCTTTTCTTGTAAGTCGTTTATCTCTTTCTATAACTGTTTCGATATTGAGATAACCAAGGCCGGACAATATTTGGCCGTCCGCTGATTCGATTTCAAAGGGATCTTTTATTGCTTTACCAAGCATTTGGTAGCCACCGCAGATTCCGACAATTTCGCACCCAGCCTCAATACATCTGTCAATTTCACTGACAAATCCTGCAGATTTCAAAAAAGCAAGATCGGAAATCACATTTTTTGAACCAGGTAAAATAATAGCCTGAGGAGAGCCAAGTTTAGATGCTTTTTCAATGATTCTCAATGTTACATCCGGTTCATTTAGAAATGGCTCAACATCTGTAAAATTGGAAATATGAGGGATGCTTATAACCGCAATTTCCACGCCTTCATCTGTGGATTTGACACTATTAAAACTCCCCTTCTTAAAGGAGACGGAGTCTTCCTCGGGTAGACCAAGATTCCCTATATAAGGTACAACCCCAAGGACCTCACGACCGGTATGCATTTTCACATACTCGTGGGCTGATGCTAGCAGCGATGACTGGCCCCGAAACTTATTGACGAGAAATCCTGCAACAAGTTGTCGTTCCCATTCGGCAAGAACCTCCATAATGCCAACAAAAGACGCATAAACACCACCTCTGTCAATATCACCAACGATCAAAACAGGTGCCTCTGCATATTTGGCCATTTTCATATTGACAATATCATCGCGTTTGAGATTCACTTCACCGGGGGAACCAGCACCCTCTAAAACAACGACTTCATATTCATCTGCCAGTGAATCAAAACTTGCACACACCGATTGCCAAACCTTGGGTTTGTAACCATTATATTCGAGAACCGTCATATTACCCACAGGCTGCCCTTTAACTATTATCTGGCTGCCCACATCAGAATTTGGTTTAAGAAGGATCGGGTTCATTCGACTATCGGGAATAACACCTGCGGCTTGGGCCTGAACGACCTGGGCCCTACCCATTTCATCGCCATGAAGAGTCACAAAGGAATTAAGAGACATGTTTTGGGATTTAAACGGGGCAACCTTCAATCCATCCTGGTGGAAAATCCTGCAAAGAGCTGCCGTAATAATTGATTTTCCGGCATCAGAACATGTGCCTTGCAGCATAATTGAACTCTGTTTTTTGGGAGCGACAACTTTTTTCGGTTTGGTTGATTTATTTGAAAAAAAACTTTTGAATGTGGCAATTAATCTGCTGTTTTCTTGATTGTTTTTCACAGCAATTCTGAAATAATTATCGTCGAGACCTCGATAATTGTCACATTTGCGGATCATAATCCGCCTGGATAGGCAAAAAAATGCTAAATCTTCAACATTCCCCCCCGTGACCATTTTAACAAAAAGATAGTTTGCTGTAGCCGGGTAAACATACAATTCGTTAAAGGTTTGGAGTGATCGAATTAGATTGTTGCGCAGTTCAGTACAATTAAGCCTTGTTTCTTCCTGATAAACAGTGTCTTGCAAAGCCCTGGTTCCAACAGCCTGGGCCAATGAATTTACTGTCCAGGGTGGAAGGTTTTCTTTGATACGTTTGGCAAGTTCAACAGGGAAAATGCCATACCCGATCCGCAACCCGGGAACACCGTAAAATTTAGTCATCGAGTTCATCGTCATAACATTTGGCGCAATTGCACCATATGGTTGCTCTCCGTCGACAAAGTCAAGAAATGCTTCGTCTATGAGAAAGTAACTCGATGAAAACTCTTCGATCAGGGAACAGAGACTCTTTCTGTCAACAGTCCTGCCCGTTGGATTATTGGGAGTTGCAATAATAACCAGATCACCAGCTTCAATGATCAAGGAAAGTTGTTTGAAATTGAGGATAAAATCGTCTTCTTCACGTATATCAACCGTAGTAACCGACATTCCCCCAAGTTCCGCAGCTCTTATATAATCAACATAGGACGGAACAGGGATGACAGCCTTTTTACAGGGCAATATTCTCGTTAGAGTATACAGCAATTCCGTAGTACCATTTGCTGCGACGATATGGTCGCATGATATGCCTGTATGTCTACTGATTGCCTCTACAAAAGAGGTGTTTTCAGGGTCCGGGTAGTGAATGAGGTTTTCAAGATTATTTGAGATGAATGGACGTAACCATTCAGGCGGTCCAAGGGGATTAATATTGGCGCTGAAATCCAGAAGTTGTTTCCCATCGCCTGGAGAGTTCCGCAGGATTTTATGTATATTGCCACCGTGTTCAAATGTTTTCATATCACCTTACAAAAAAGTCAGGGAAGCACTAAAAGAAATTGCCGTAACGGCCTCGCCAATCTCACATATAGCACCTAGGGTATCACCGGTTGCTCCGCCCAACCGTGCCTTGCACCACTTATTAAATAAAAAGAGGGCCATTACTAAGAAAACGATAAGAAATGGCAAATGTTTAGGTGAGAGCAGGCCAAGCAGCAGACACACAATAATGGAACTTGTCAGTGCAATGGTGGAGCTGTTCTCAGCATAAAAATGACTTCCTAGCCCACCCTCTGGCCGACCATATTTTTGGGTGGCCATAGTAATTAAAATTGACAACCTGCCAATAACAGGCATAAAAAAAATTGCCAGTGCGAGTGATTTCGCGTCGACGGAACAGAGTGCCGCATATTTTGCGAGTAAAACAAAAAACACGACCACAACTCCCATCGCCCCAACTCTGCTATCTTTCATTATCTCAAGTGCTTTTTCTCTGGGGCGTGCGCAAAGCAGGCCATCAGCGCTATCTGACAAGCCATCAAGGTGCAGACAACCGGAAATAAAAGCAAGGTAAATAAGAGCAATAACAACGACTACCTGCTGGGGAAAAAAAAGAAGGAAAACCTGAGTTAAAAGCCAGCCAATAGCTCCAACCAGGACACCAATGAGGGAAAAAAAGAGATGGCAGCTGTGAAAATGTTCAGAATCATCTTCTGCTCTCCATCCCACCGGTATTACGGTCATAAAACGTAATGCCGTTAAAAAGCGCTGTAAATACAATATAAACAATAAGCGTGGTTTTTTCATTTATCAGAGCCGGCAACGGCTGCTTCCTCGAAAGTTGCGACCTCTGTAAGAATTGCCACAGCTCCTTCAACAAGATTCATGGCTACGGCTGCACCAGTTCCCTCCCCTAACCTGAAATTCAGATCAAGCAAAGGTTTTTTGCAACCAAGAGTTTCCTGCATGGCCTTATGGCCAGGTTCAACGGAACGATGGGCAAATATCAGGTAATCTTTGATAAAGGGCTCGATTTTTCCGGCAATAAGTGCACCGGCTGTTGAGATAAAGCCATCTATCACAACAGGCATGCCTTGGGCAGCTGCTCCAAGAATAAGCCCTGCAATACCACCTATTTCAAAACCACCAACCTTTGCAAGTATGTCAAGACCATCTTTTGCGTCTGGTTTATTCACTTCAAGAGCCTGCTCAATAATCTTAATTTTATGCAGCAGTTGATCATCGTTTAAACCTGTTCCACGCCCGGCAAGATCAGCAACGTTTTTTCCTGTACAGATTGCTGCGATTGCTGTTGAAGGTGTAGTATTGCCAATACCCATATCGCCAGTACCAATGATATCGAATGTACTGGACAGTTCAGTGGCAATATCTATACCGGACTCTATGGATCGTACAGCCATGGCGTGACTCATAGCAGGACCTTTGGCTATATTTTTAGTGCCGAGGCCAACCTTTTTATTGATGATCTTTTTTTGTTCGACAAGGCTGTTTAAATCACCGGCAACACCCATATCAACAACAAATATTTCCGCATTCGCCTGTTTGGCCAAAGCATTTATCCCTGCACCACCATTGACAAAATTGTATACCATCTGGGTAGTTACTTCGCTTGGGAATTTACTCACATTTTCGACAACAACACCATGATCGCCAGCCATCGTAACAATAGCTTTTCTCGAAATTTTTGGAGTTATTGTTCTGGTAATCCCGGCTATATCAAGAGCAAGATCCATAAGATCACCAAGTGCCCAATGGGGCAGAGCAAGATTGTTGAGACGATCTTGAGCATTCTCTCTTGCCATACTATCCTGTGGAAAAATTTTCTTTAGTGTACTCTCCAGATTTGCCATTATTTTTGTCCTATTTTTTTATAAAAAGTGGTACACCACAGCTCACAAGAACTACCTGATCTGCTGTTTTACCAATAAGCTGATTGCAGGTACCGACAAGATCCCTGTATGTTCGTGCAAGTGCGTTGTCCGGGACGATACCAAGCCCAACCTCATTTGTTACGCAGATGACAGTACCGGAGAAATTTTTCGTTTTCTCGAGCCATTCGCCACAGAGCCTCTTAATGTGAAGATCGTCAACAACAGTGCTCGTATTGTGGAATCCATGGAGAATATTATTTACCCACAGGGTAATACAATCCACCAGAATAACATCAAATTCATGGAGGTCTTCGCTAAAAAAATCTGAAAGATGTACCTCGATTTCTCGGGTTTTCCAGCCTCTTCCCTGCCGCTCTTCTTTATGGCGTCGAACTCTGTCTGACATTTCATTATCAATATCAGGACAGGTTGCAACAAAGAGTTTTTTCTCTGAAATGTGCTCTGCCATATCCAGAGCAAAAGAACTTTTCCCGCTTCTCGCTCCACCTGTAATAAGTGTAATTCTAGCCACTACCTTACCCTGCAAAATTAAATTTGGTGAGAACTCCGCCTTCAGAATACAACTTCACACAACACATTTTCCCAGGCTGCACATCAAAAACAAGATAGTTTTTAACCGATAGATTTAAAAAATAACAGAGCAAATATCGTATTACACCTCCATGGGCTACAATCAATACCTTCTGGTGCCGATTTTGAGCTATTTGTCGTCCTGCATTAAAAATCCTGTCCTGAAAATCGACAACGGATTCTCCACCTGGAAAACAGAAGAGATCAGGTTCCTGTACCCATCTGTCAACCTGCTCTTTACCGGTTTTAACGATTTCATCAAAACTTTTCCCTTCCCAGTGACCAAAATCTATCTCTTTTAACTGATTGAGATATTCATATGTATCATTGAGTAAGAGCAAATCCAGGGTTTGACGGCAACGCAGCATTGGACTGCAGTAGATATGGTCAAAAGAAATTTTCTCTATTGACTTGCCAAGCCTTTCGACCTGTTCGGTACCGGTAGAACTCAAACCAATGTCCAACGACCCGACATAGCGACCATTCATTGTAGTTCTGCCATGTCGTATGAAATGGATATCCTTTGCGTACTTCATTCTATATACCTGACCAGAATGTAAAAATTATGAGGACACAGGAGGACTTTTTCTGGAGAATTTTTCACTCAGAGTCTGAAGCACCTTATAAAATACCGGAACAAAGAGTACTGCAAGAAAAGTTGCGGCGATCATACCGCCAAAGACAGCGGTTCCCAGGGCTTGCCGACTTGCACCACCAGCACCACTTGCAATTACCAGTGGATACACACCTAGAATGAATGCAAACGAAGTCATCAGGATGGGACGAAAACGAAGATTCGCGGCATCAATTGCAGCATCAAATATGGACATGCCCTTTTTTTCACGTGCTTCCACTGCAAATTCAATAATCAGAATAGCATTTTTACAGGCAAGAGCAATAAGCAGGACAATACCTATCTGGGTATAGACATTATTATCCATATGCCGAACCATAAGAGCAATCACAGTTCCTAATAGAGCAAGGGGAACTGCCAATATAACGCCTAAAGAAATTGTCCAACTTTCATACTGTGCACAAAGCACAAGGTAGACAAGTATAACACAGAGGGCAAATATAGGCCCTGGATTTGCTGCACTTTTTTCCTGATAAGACATTCCTGTCCACTCTGAACCCATCGAAGCGGGTAATGCCCTTTCGGCAACTTTTTCCATGGCGGACATGGCCTGACCACTATTGAATCCAATCCCGTTTGCACCTGTGATCGTTGCTGTCGGGTACATATTGTACCTTGTGACAATTTCAGGTCCAAAAATTTCCTGAACCGATACCAGTGTCGCAAGTGGTATCATCTTCCCATCTGCTGACCGTACCTGCAACCGGCCTATATCATCTACCTGAGCTCTTGCAGAAGATTCTGCCTGTATGTTTACCTGGAATGTTCGATTGAATTTATTAAAATCGTTTACATATGCAGCACCAAGAAAAGCCTGCATGGAACCAAATATTTCAGAAAGCTGTATATTCATGCTTTTTGCTTTGGGTCGATTGATATCAGCAAACAACTGTGGAACGTTTGCCCTGAAAGTTGTATAGGCACTACTGATTTCAGGCTCTTTTGTAGCCTCAAGAGAAAGATCCTCAGCTACCTCCTGCAGAGCATTAAGACCTATACCTCCTCTGTCTTCTACCTGCAATTGGAAACCACCGGCATTACCAATACCGGAAATTGGTGGTGGTGGAAATTGGAGAATGCGTGCTTCCTGAATTTTACTCCCTGCAACTGCCATTTGCCGGAGAATATTCTGCAGATCATGACCACTGGGAATACGTTCGGCAAACTCATCGAAAACTACCCAAAGCGCTGCACCATTAGACATGCCGGCACCATCAAGCAGAGAAAAACCGGAAACGGAGGTAACATCTTTTACACCTTCCATCTTTGAAAGAGCAATTCTGAGTTTTTCAACTACCGCTTCTGTCCTTTGCAGGGATGAAGCATCTGGTAACTGCACGGCATACATGGCATATCCCTGATCTTCTGTTGGGATAAAGCCTGTGGGCAGGCTGGTGAAGCCACTCCAGGCTGCAAACGAGATACCTGCAAAAATAATCATGACGATGAACGAGCGACGTACCATGAGTTTAACTATTGCCAGATAGACATTTCGAGATTTATCAAAAAAGGTATCAAACCAGCGAAAAAAGATCATTTTTTTGGCGGGTGTCGGTCTGAGAATCAGAGCACAAAGGGCAGGACTGAGTGTTAGTGCATTGATTGAGGAAAAAAAAGTGGATGCAGCAATGGTGAGCGCAAACTGACGATAGAGTTGTCCGGTAATACCATCCAGAAAAGCGGTGGGAATAAATACGGAAAGTAATACAAGGGTCGTAGCGACAATAGGCCCGGTGACCTCTTCCATTGCGGCAAGAGCTCCTTCTTTGGGACTCATGTTGTGTTCGTCAATATTTCGCATGGTATTTTCAACGACAACAATAGCATCATCCACAACAATACCAATGGCAAGAACAATACCAAAAAGAGTTATCATGTTAATTGAGAACCCAATCAGACCCATAGCCGCAAAGGTTCCAATCAGTGAGACGGGTATGGTAATAAGTGGAATCAGTGTTGCACGCCAGTCTTGAAGAAATACAAAAATTACAATGAGTACCAGTGCAATGGCTATCCAGAGTGTGGTTTCGACTTCTGCAATTGCCTCTTCTACAAAAATGGTGGTATCAAAAGGAATATGATACTCCAGATCGGCGGGAAACGTTTTTTTCAATTCATCCATCTTTTCCCGTACCTTCTCTGCAAGTTCTATGGCATTGGCACCAGGAAGTTGATAGATCATCATAATGGCATTTTCATTGCCATTCAGCCTGGTATCAAACCCATACTGTTTGGAACCCATCTCCACCCGGGCAATATCCTTCACCCTCGTCATTCGACCGCCTTCGGTCTGTTTAAGGATTATATTACCAAACTGTTCAGGGTCGCTCAATCTACCTAGAGTACTAATCGTATATTCAAAGGCCTGACCTTCAAGAGCTGGAGAGGCACCTATTCGGCCTGCAGCAACCTGAACATTTTGTTCTTTGAGTGCTGTCATAACGTCACTTGTGGTAAGATCCCGTGCTTTAAGCAAATCTGGATCGATCCATAAACGCATGGAATAGTCGCCTGCACCATATGCCTGGACATCACCGACACCTTCGATTCTTGAAACTTCGTCCAGTAGTCGTAATGTAATATAATTACTAAGATAATATCTGTCGTAGGTTTCGTTTGGCGAGGTTAGTGAAACCATTAATACAATGGAGTTTGAACGTTTTTTTGTAGTTACACCAATTTGTTTAACTTCCTGGGGTAAAGAAGCCATGGCTATGGCAACCCGGTTCTGGACGAGGACTGCAGCCATATCTGCATCTGTTCCAGGTGCAAAAGAAACTGTGAGTGCGTATGTTCCGGAATTGGTGGAGGTGCTGGACATGTAGATCATGCCTTCAACACCATTCACCTGTTGCTCAATAGGTGCTGCGACTGTATCGGCAATGACCTTTGCGTTAGCTCCTGGATATGCTGTTGATACCTGTACTGTAGGAGGGGCAAGTTCTGGATATTGGGCAATGGGAAGTCCTGCCAGGGTTACAAGGCCTGCAAGTACAATGATGATGGAGATAACCGCTGCAAAAATAGGGCGGTTGATAAAAAATCGACTCATAAATCAACCCTCTATTGTGCAGTATCGGTAACGGGTGACGGCTTGGAATCATCTTCAGCCATGGGAGTAACGGCGGAACCCGGCCGCGCTCGTTGAAGTCCTTTCATAATGACTCTATCTGTTGCATCGAGCCCTTGGGTTATGACTCGCATACCATCTTGAAGTGCACCAATTTGCACAGGTTTATAGATAACAGTGTTCTTGTTATCAACCGTCAGGAGGAAACGACCTCGCTGATCAGCTGAAAGTGCAACTTCAGGTACCAGTATTGCGTTATCAACTTTTCCAATGGGAACACGCACTTTGGCATATTGCCCTGGTAGGATAAAAAAGTCTGTATTTTCAAACGTTGCACGTGCCATGATTGTGCCGGTTGCAAGATCTACCTTATTATCAATATATTCTATAAAACCCTGCCTTGAATAGTTCTTTTCACCTTCGAGGGCAAGATTGATAGGGATTCTTGATCGATCAATTTGAGCAGCTTTTGTATCTCTATTGTGTTCTTTGAAGGCCATCAAAGAACTTTCATCGATGTTGAAATAGACAAAAATTGGGGCATAGTTCACGATGTTTGCTAAAAGAGTTTTATCGCCACCACTACCAACAAGATTGCCGGCATCAACAAGATTTCGGCTGATGCGACCCCGGATTGGAGAGACAATCCGGGTGTAGGACAAATTAAGCCGGGCCTCCGTCACTGCAGATTCAGCACCCATGACTTCAGCCTCTGTTTTACTGACATTTGCTTTTTCTTCGAGTACTGCAAGTTCACTGACTGCACGTTGTTTAAAAGAACTTTCTTTGCGTTTCAATGTTGCCTTGGCAAGTTTTGCTTCAGCCTGCTTTGTTTTCAGGCTCGCTATGCGTTGAGCAACCTCGGATTCGTAGGGTTTTGGGTCAATGATAAAAAGGAGATCACCTACTTCAACCATACCACCTGATGGAAGGGAAACATGATCAAGATTTCCTTCAACTCTCGCACGCAGTTCGATATATTTTCTGGCTTTGGTGTATCCTGTGAAGTACGCATAATTGATGATACCTTTAATTTGCGGTTGCGTTACAGTTACTTGTGGAGGTGGTGGCGCATGAACCTCTGGCTTATCCTGATTACACCCTTGAAGCATAAAAAAAGAAACTGATAAAAAGAAGAAATAACGTATGGGAAGAGTCATGGTCTTTTTTACAAAGATAGAGGTTGTATGTATGTGTATTTAAAGGTTGTTTTGCTGTGTATTCCAGCCACCAGCAAGAGACTTATATAACCCGACAAGTTGAATGGAGGTGTTACCCCGGGCAAGATCAAGATTGTTTTCGGCGCTGAGAAGCGATCGTTGCGCATCGAGTACATTCTGAAAGCCGGTTAAGCCGTCCTTATAAAGTTTAGTAGACATATCGAGCACTTCCCGTGATGCCTGTAACGCTTCAAAGCGCAAGCGTTGTTCGTGGTAGCCAACAAGACTGTCTTCAACTTCTTTAATGGCCTTTAACATTGTTAACTCATACTGGTGCAGTGCCTGCTCGGTTTTTGCATCTTCAACTTCAATCTGTTGTCGAATTTTGCCCATATTAAAAATATTCCAGTTAAAGGATGGGCCAAAACCATAGACCTGACTTTTTGAGTTAAAAACATTTCCGGAATTCAGTGCAGAAAAACCAAATGTTCCGGTAAGGGAAAAACTTGGATACAGATCAGCAGTGGCGATGCCGATACGGGCTGTTTGTGCCGCCAGATTTCGTTCAGCTTTTCGTATATCAGGCCGCATGCGAACCCTGTCAGTAGGAATACCAACAGTAACAGTCTCAGGAGGAAGTGGCGTAATATGAACCTGTTGAAGTTCATTTCTCAAAAGGTCAGAAGGTTCACCTGTCAATACAGACAGGCTGGTTATGTTTTGTGAGAGAGCTGTCCTGATTACAGGGAGATCAGCTTCTGTAGAGGTCAGTACCTGGGTTGCCTGGGCAACGTCAAGGTACGTGGCAAGACCATTTTCGTATCTCACCTTCGTGATTTTCAGCATGGAGCCTTGAGAAACAATATTTGCAAGAGACGTTTGCAGTTGCGCCTGTTGGGTTCGAATACGTAAATAGTTGCTGGCTACCTCTGCGAGTACGGTAATCAAAACGTCATTGTGGTCTTCCCAGGTGGCCTGATAGTCTGCTGTTGCTGCTTCTATAGAACGACGAACCCTTCCAAAGAGATCTATTTCCCAGCTTGCATCTGCCGACAAATCATATCTTGTCTGTTCGCTGGTGGCTTGAGGGGTTACACTTTCGCTTTCTTTACCCCAGCCTATTGAGCCATTGGCATCAAGTACAGGATAGAGGCCGGAATCAACAACTCCAATAATTGCTCTTGCCTCACGCATTCTGGCCAGGGCGATTTTTAAATCAAGATTGCCGGTCTCAGCCTTTTTAATCAACGAAGTGAGTAATGGATCATTGAAAACAGCCCACCATCGGCTGAGATCCTTATTTTCAAGTTGAACACCAGAATGTTTTGTCGTGCTGATAGTAAGTTCCTGCGTGCCATCTGGTTTTCTATAATCAGGGCCAACCATACACCCTGTGAGAAGTACAACAGCCAGAATGCACGTCATAAAGGACAAGACTGCAGGTCTATTTTGCCGAAAAAATAAGTGATCCATTTGTGAAGTAGCTTTCTACTTGTAATTATGTTGGTGGAAACGAGTTATGGATCCTTTCAGCATACTCAATAGCAAAAATGAAATCAAAATTATTAAATTCAATCTTATTTTTTCAGAAGAGATAATGAAAGCTGCTGGGCCTGTGTCATTTCTTCTTTGCTAAGTGTCGTTTCCAGAAAATTCCTGGCAGCAATTGCCGGTTGATGCCCATTGGATGCAGCAATATTCATCCAGGAATATGCTTTTTTGAGGTCTGCGTCCTGTACGCCATTGCCTGTATAGTAGAGGATACCCATATTGTACTGTGCTATAGCCAATCCATTTTCAGCGGCCTGTAAAAACAATTTTGCAGCTTTTTCAGGATCGTGTTTTACGCCATTGCCGGAAAAATACATATAGCCTAACTCATTCTGCGCTTCGCTATTGCCGTTTTCAGCAGAAAGAGCATACCATTTGAGAGCCTCTTTATAGTTTTTTGGTACGCCGGAACCAAGCAAAAAAGCCTGCCCTATTATTTGTTGAGATATCGAACTGGACTTGCCGTTAAGAGCAGCCTGGTGCAACAATTTAAAAGCTGCTGGAAAGTTTTTCCTGGTGCCGAGCCCCTCAAAATACATGCCTCCGCTGATATATTGAGCTTCAGCGTCGCCACGCCCAGCAGCTTTCAAATATAATTTTAATGCCTTTTCATAACTTTGTTCCCCTCTTCTGCCCTTGTAATAATCTCTGGCCTGCGACTTTAGTGTTGATATGGAATCAACGGCTGCAGCATGATTTGCAAAGGAAAATATAAAGGAGAAAACTGCTGATAGTATAAGGATCAATCTCGGTAATGCACGAAAATGTGACATTAGCAGGCCAACTATTGTTTAAGTAAGATCGGTAAGAAGTTCACGTGCAAACTCCAGGCTTGGATCGAGAGTAAGGGCAAGGGTCAAAAATTCAATAGCAGACTCTTTTTCGCCAATTTTACTGTAATTCACACCAAGATTCGCATAATCGATTCCAGAGGCTGGGTTGAGTTCCACTGCCCGATGAAAGTGAGTGATTGCTTTTTGATACTCCTGTTTTTTAAAATAACATACGCCTGCACTATTATGCAAATCCGGTCGTTCCTCATCTTCCTTCAGTCCCTTTTGGATGGAAAGCAACGCCTCATCGTACTGGCCCAGGTCTTTTAAACACGTTCCCATATAAGAATAAATATAGGGGAGATCCTCACCTTCCGGTTGCCGGGTAAGTGCTCTGTTAAAATGAAAAAGTGCTAACTCCGAAGATCCCATATTGAAGTAATTACGTCCTCTGTAAAATTCAAGATAATAGGCATCGGGCAAAAGTGTCTCCATTTGGGCCAGCTTTTGTTCAAGTAATTCGGCATCTGAAACGCGCTCAACGAGAAGCTTTGCCGAAAAGAGACCGACGTCATTTATCATGGAGCGTTCTCTAAAATGTGCACCCGGAACAATAGTGTACAAAGCTGGTATATCAAGATCTTCATTGGTTACATCAATCATCAGGATATCAAGATTAATGTTCTTTAATGCTGCAATACAGTTGTCGATCTCAGTATTTAAGTTTTGATCTGTGATATTATTCATCCCGGAGATTGCCACAGTTTCAGAAGATTCCGTCAAGTATTCAACCTCTTTCATGGAAAGAGGCTTTGGTAGTCCCGACGCAATATAATTGGAGCTGGAATTAAAATCTCCACCAAGTTGTGCAACCTCTGTAACTGCTCGAATAATCGCTTTTTTCGGGTCAGTTGCCGTTCCAGCAGTATAGACTATTTCGCTTTTATCGGGAAACGTCGCCCGATCAATTGCAAGTGCCGCCACAGTGCAGATCCCAGTATCAAGGCTGAAATCACTCAGATACATATCAATTTTATTTCTACTGAATTTTTCCAGCAGATTTTTTGTAACCTTATCCGTAACGGAGTCAGCAATAATACGTGGTGTGGAAATCTTTCCATTATTAATAACAGAACAGACATGTCTTTCAATTATTTCACAGATGCCCTGTAGAGCTGCCTCCTCGAGAGTATTGCCTGCAGAAGGCCCATTAAACTCATTGATGGCGAAGAACCATGAAAAAGGAATAAGAACATCTTTTCCCGTAGTGATATTTGTGCCCCAGGCCCATTGCAACGGAATATCACTTAAAAGTTTTTCCAGTAGATCCTTACTTGAGTGTGAATCATGGACAGATAGGAGGAGATATTCAATATCAAGAACCGGATGCCCTGCATCCCGCATGGCTGCATAATCCCCCGTCAGAAAATTTTCATTTTCCTCCTTGTAATGGAAAAATGAAAATCTTTCCGCAAGTTCCATGCATGCAGACGCTTCTGCCTGTAAAGGTGAAGCACCCTTACCCATCTGTTTTTTGGTGCCTGTCAACAGATGTGCATCGTCACCACATACACTGAAATAGACAGGAATGTCCAATCTTCCGTTATCAATTCGTTTTACTTCATTGAGTATGTTGATATCAAGTGAATGCACTTTGGAATAAAAATACTCTAACGTTTCTTCGGGACTTTTTGCTTTATCCTGATCTGTAGTGAATTTTTTAATACAATCCTTAAATTTAATAGATTTTTTCTTCATCTGAATCCTTATATATGCTTAAATAATTTAATGTTTAATACGTTACTGTGTTACTTTTTTTTCGTTAATCTTCCATGAGTTGTCTGCATTTATTCACCAGTAAAAGAAGATCATGGCTGTACTCGGTTCCTGGTTCCATCACTACTGTTCTTGATTCATCGTCGTTGAGTATAATTTTAAGAGACAATCTCTGCTCAGGCAGTATCTCTGTTGCTCGTTCCGACCATTCTATAATGGTTAATCCGGACATATAAAAATACTCATCAAAGCCAAGATCTTCAACTTCTGCCGCATCCTGTAAACGATAAAAATCCATGTGAAACAACGGTATCCTGCCTGGATATTCATGCATTATCGCAAAAGAAGGACTTGTTACATAACAATTCTTGTCCACATCAAGCCCCCGTGCAATTGCCTGGGTCAATGTAGTTTTTCCTGCACCGAGATCCCCGTCAAGACAAATGATATCACCTGAATTTGCATTTTGACCAAGGTACAGGCCGAAAATTTCAGTGGCCGTAAGAGAATCTAACTGTAGTGTGTATTTTTTCACAAACACCTCTAACATCCTGTACATATGCGTACAATAAACAATGATGAGTCTCTTTCACGCAAAAAACCTGCAGATGAAAGTATAAAAGGTGCCTTATACAAAACATCCAAGAAAAATCACAACAAAAGTTTTTATGTCATGAAACGAAAAACCCCATTACAGCTCTCATAAAAAAGTCTGCAATGGGGTTGAATAAACGTATTTTTGTTCAAATAATCAATTCATTTTTGTGACGTCTTCTGCCTGCAATCCTTTGTCGGTTGTGCTAATAGTGAATTCAACCTCCTCTCCTTCTTCAAGGCTTCTAAAGCCATCCCCTTGTATTGCACTGAAATGAACAAAAACATCGGCTTCCCCATCAGGTCTTTCCAAAAAACCGTACCCCTTACTTGCATTAAACCACTTCACCTTACCTTTTACGCGATCAGACATCTTGCGAGCCCCCCGAAAAGACAGATCAAGCAGAACATACCCATTAATGTTTACTACGTAAAACCTGATCTGTGTTGATAAATACGCTTCCTGTCAAGCAGGACACATACTGAATGCGTATCAGATAGAACAGGTTCAAGTTAAGGAAAAAATGTCACATTTCACGAAGTTTCACTACGTTACGAATAAATTATCACAACTTATTGCAATTGATTGTCAGTCCACCAGGTCATAAGCAGTTGAAATGGATAATAATAGAGAGGGCTCTTTTCCGGCATTGCAAAGACATTCTTATAACTCAGTCTATAGTATGGTAGATACCAGTTAGGTACCAGATAATAACCGTACCAGAGAACCCTGTCCAGTGCCCGGCAGGCAGCAACAAGCTCTTCTTTTTTTTCAGCATAAATTATTTTATCTACAAGACTGTCTACCGCAGCAGAATGAATTCCTGCATAATTTCTTGAACCGGGAATTGCTGCCGATGCAGATGTCCAGTAATTTCTCTGTTCGTTGCCTGGTGATTGTGACTGTCCATAACTGGTGACGATCATATCAAAATCAAACTTTTTGATCTTTTCAACATAGAGTGCCTGATCAATTGTTCTATAGGAGGCTTGTATGCCAAGCTTTTTGAGATTTTTAACATAAGAAGCCATCACCCTCTCAAAACTGGGAGAAACAAGAGTAATTGCAAATTGAAATGGTTCCCCTTTCTCATTAACAAGAACCCCACCTTTAACGTGCCATCCGGATTCATTGAGTAACAGTTTTGCTTTTCTCAGGTTGACTCGAATTCCATGCTTACCTGTGGTAGTTGGTGCTGCGGGAGCAGTGGTGAATACCTCTTTAGGCAGAGTATCCTTAAATGGTAACAGATATTCAAGCTCCAGGGGTGAGGGTAATCCTTTGGCTGCCAAGATAGAGTTGCTGAAAAATGAATTGTTTCTTGTGTATTGATCAAAAAACAGAGAACGGTTTATCCAGCTAAAATCGAGGGCAAGGCCCATTGCCTGACGAACCCGACGATCTTTAAAAACTGTTCGGCGACTATTCATCACAAAGCCCTGGATACCGGCGTTATTATCGTGCGGGAATGGCTTTTTTATGAATTGACCATCTGTGAACTTTGGACCTTTGATATCACGTGCCCACTGCTTGGCGATATTAATGGAAATAAAATCAAATTCACCCGCTTTAAATGCCTCCAGAGCGATCACCTGATCTTTATAGTATTTTACGGTTATTTGATCAAAATTATACATTCCTTTGCGGGTTGGCAGGTCTTTTGCCCAATACTTTTCATTTCGTTGATAGGTTATTGATTTTCCAAGTGCAACATGGGAAACAATATAGGGGCCGGATCCTATAGGAGATTCAGGAGTATTTGAAGATGACTCTTCAGTAAATCCATTACGGATGTGATATTTTTTGGGCAACACTCTGATCTGCCCGGCAATCAACGGTAACTCTCTGTTAACTGAACTAAAAAGAAAACGTATCCTTTTCTTACCAAGAATTTCAGAACCTGCAATATCTCTATAGTAAGATTGATAGTGGGGGTGAACTTTCGAGCTTTTCAGTAAAGCAAGTGTATACGCCACATCTTCTGCTGTAACGTCACTGCCATCTGAAAAACGTGCCTGCGGATCAAGGGTAAAGATAACTGATTTTTTATCCTTTGCAATTTCAATATCCTGTGCAAGTAATCCGTAAACAGAGAAAGGTTCGTCAAGACTTGATGCCATCAGAGGTTCAAAAAGCAAAGTCTCTATTTCCAGGGGTGATTCACCTTTTAAAGTAAATGGATTGAGCTTATCAAAGCTACCAATATCATGCAGGGTGACCTCCCCACCTTTTATCGAATTTTCAGAGGTATATTGAAAGTGCTTAAAGTCATTTCTATATTTAAGAGAACCGTTAATCGCAATGCCGGAACCGGCAAAAGATGGCAGGGCAATGCAAAAAAATAAAACCTGAAATAGAGAAAACAGAGATAACTGCAAAATTAGAGGCCTAGTTGTTGAAGCTGTTTGACGACTTTTTCCTGCTCCTCAGTGAGTTCCTTTGGTACCTTAACGCCAATTTTCACATATAAGTCCCCGCGATTTCCGAGTGGGCCTGTGGGCAAGCCAAATCCCTTTATACGCAACCTGGAATCATGAACAGTTCCAGGAGCAATCTTTACCATGAATTTTTTGCCGCCAATCGATTCGACTTCTATTTTCGTCCCAAAGCATGCTTCACTAAAAGATATAAGTTTGCTCACAATTAAGTCATCTCCCTCTCGTGCAAACTGTTTGTCTGGTGCTATTTCAACTTTAAGGAAGAGATCACCTGGCGGCCCTCCATTGCCTGAAGTGCCACCTTTGCCCTGCAGACGAAGTTTTTTTCCTTCCTCAATTCCTTTCGGAATTTTCACAGAAACATTTTGTGTAGATCCATTTTTTCTCAAAGTAATTGTTCGTTCTGCACCATTTAGGATTTCATCGAGGGTGACGGTTATCTGGTACGTCATATCCTGCCCCTTCTCCGGTGCAGTCTGGCATCCTCCCCCACCACAGCCACCACCCTGTCCCTGGCTAAAAAAAGAGCCAAATGGACTCCCTCCACCACCTGTAGCAGAACGAAAACTCGTCGATTGCCTGCCACCACTGAATTGGCGCAGGATATCATTTATATCAAAACCTTTAAAAATATCTTCCTGGGAATACCGCTGACGAAAATCATTGGACCCGTAGAGATCATATTGCTGTTTTTTCTCGGGATCAGAAAGGACAGCATATGCCTCGCTAATTTCTTTGAATTTATCCTCTGCCCCCTTATCACCTTTGTTCTTGTCGGGGTGAAATTTAAGTGCGAGTTTTCTGTATGCCTTTTTTATATCTGTTGAGGAGGATTCCTTACTTACTCCCAGTGTTTTGTAATAGTCCATATCTCTCTATTTTATTGTGTGTTTTGTAAAAAATATCGTCTTTTCATATGCACCACACAATATGAATGGTTGAATAGACAGTCAACTAACTTTTAACGCTTCGATCTGAATAAAAAAAAGGGAGTAATTCTCCATTGAAAATTACTCCCTTGGTAATAATGCGAATTTTTCAGAAGAAAGGTTCTAACGCGGTAAACCGCAAGTAAGTATCTTGGAAATATAGACCTATTTTCCCAGCTAAATACTCCGTTCAATTTCTTGTTTTTTATTACAGCTTTTATAGAGTAAGGTTCTAAAAAGGAACTTCTTCTCCCGTTCCCCCGCCGGATTGTGATCCAAAAGGCTCAGGAGGCAGGGGCGGTTCACTAAAACCACCACCCGTTCCACCACCATCACTGGGACGCGGGGTCAGATTCTGTACACTATTCGCTATAATTTCTGTTGTATATTTATCATTTCCGGACTGATCCTGCCATTTCCTGGTCTGCAACCTTCCTTCAACGTATATTTTAGAACCTTTAGAGAGATAATTCCCGCAAAATTCGGCACTTGCTGCCCAGACTATAACCCGGTGCCATTCAGTTTCATCCTTCATGTTCCCCTCTTTGTCTTTCCATTTTCTGCTTGTTGCAAGATTGAGAGTGGCCACAGCAGTTCCGGTTTGAGTATAACGAAGTTCTGGATCCGCGCCTAAATTGCCAATAAGAATAACTTTGTTTACCATAATCACTTCCCCATGGGTAAAAGAGTTTGTAAAAGAGTTTGTAAAAGAGCTTAAAAGAAATATCTACTTCGAAAAGTTCAATATACGATAGAATTAGTTTACCGCAAGTATTCAATTAAAGGTCACCTTGTAAAAACAATCAACGTACCGAAGCATCAAGCATTTTCGGTAAGCCACCTTTTTCATGGGGAGCAAAACCCATGACTTCCTGCCATATTTCATCGCTTTCCATGCAAAAATAAACACAAGTTTTGTCAACCGTTCTCTCTTTTAGAAGAGAATATATAACCTTATACATATTTACACGTTCAGGGCGAAAATATCGATTCTTGCCATCAAGTCCCTGAATAAATTCATTAAAATAAATGCGAGTTGCCGGGAAACGTTGAATTCCAATGTCTTTCAAGGAGGGCAGAAATCGCAGTGCGCCAAGTGATATCCAGGCAATGGCGTCAGCCGGTACCACCTCGAAAAGTCTGGTAATTGTTTCAGTGTATTCTTCCTGCCAGTGTGGATGCTCTATAATGGGATCAAAATGAAATGCGAGTTTATATCCCCAGGCGGCACATTGTTGTGCAGCCTGAATTCTCTCCTCAAATGTGGCGGATCGTATTTCCTGTTTTGCCATAACCGATGTACTGTTCAATGACCAGGCGACAATTGTTCTACCTTTGTGGTCGAGATTTTCAAGGTTTGCAATGACGCCGCTTTTAGTTTTTAACTCGAGGACGCCGTTTTTTTTATGGCTCATATAGCGAACCAGCTTACTACTCAATGCAGTAAGTCGGTCAATGGCTAAGGAATCGGTAAATTCGCCGGTTCCTATTCGAAAAAACGTATCCTGCTTCTGCTTAAATGACTCTTCAAGCTCAGAAAAGAGTTGCTCTGTATTCATATAAAAAGTTAACCAGGGGCTATTGAGATACGCCTGTAAAATGCAATAAACGCAATCAATAGGGCAATTTGTCCCGGTGTTAAGAACCTGATAATCACAGCATTGATATTCACGTGTTCCTGGACATGGTTTGAAAAAGGTACCTCTATTATTACAGAGAAACAGTTGTTTTTTTCCAGCTGTCAAATTATAGACATAGTCATTACTCAGATTGTTTGGTTTTGTCTTTTCGGGAACAACGGACCATGGCAGCTTGGCTCTTGCCAGTATTTCTTGTGTATACTCCAGGTCTACGCACGACTCTTCCACATAAATTTTATTGATATACCTGGAAGGATCTACCCACGATTGTTTTTGCATTATTTCTCCCTGGCAGGCCATTCTAAGGCAACGTACTTCCGAGTACAGAAGGTCTATACTCGGAGATTAAATCAAGATAGCTGTTGCCAATGGTTGTATTACCATGTTTTAGACAGCCATTTCCAAAAACATGTATCTTCTTAACAAACTCTTCGAACGCTAATGTCTGTTGTTCGTTGTTTAACGTTCCAGAATCCAGTAATTTTTTCAGGCTATCGATGCGAAAACGATCCATCCCCATCCTGTAGATGCAGGATACCTGATCTTCACGTCCGCCTTCTTTGGTTGTCAGCGGTTTGTCGAGGAGTAAAAAAGGGAATTTGCAACTCACCCTTAACCAGAAATCATAATCTTCACAACAACGCATCGACTCATCAAAATAACCAACCGACAGAAAAAGTTCTTTCTTTACCATTACCGTTGACATTCCAACAGCACAAAGTAACAGGCTGTGCTGAAAAATATCACCATGCTTCGGTATATGTTTTTTTTTCTGGTTCAGATGAACACCTCTTCGTAACCATTTCTCTTTTGTATGGCTTATAAGAAAATCATTATTATCTCTCATCAAACCATATTGAAACTCAAGTTTTCTCTTATGCCAATGATCATCCGAATCAAGAAAAGCGATATAATCACATTTGGCCTCTGATATTCCACGGTTTCGTGCTGCTGCAGGCCCTCCGTTTTCCTGTTGAATAATTTTCAGCTTTCTTTTTTTCTCTATTGCGAGAAAAGCGAGATAATCTCGAGTTGCATCCGTTGAACCATCGTCAACAATAACAATTTCTTCGCATTGCACAGTTTGCCTATGGATTGAATCGATTGCACGTGGTAATAATGCGCAACGATTAAAAGTTGGAATAACTACAGATACAGGGCATGATTTCATTTTTTATTCAGCCACCTTTATATTGAACCATTTTTCGAGTTTATTATCAGCTGGATACAGCTTTTTGTAGCCTTGTTATTTTGAAAAATTTAAATTTTATTACATATGGCAATTTTTCACAAAAATGCTGTATACTAACAAGTTCAAAGATAATACTCCTTCCTTTTGAGGAAGTCTCAATATTTGCTTAACACGGCTTTAGAATGACCACAGAAATACTAATTAACGCAACGAGCTATGAGGTGCGTCTTGCGCTTGTAGAGGATGGAAACCTGAGCGAATTCCATATGCAGAGGCCTACAGATAAAGGCCTTATGGGAAATGTTTATAAGGGAAGAATTGTACGGGTTCTGCCTGGTATGCAGGCAGCCTTTGTTGATATCGGCCTTGAAAGAACTGGGTTTCTCTACGTTGATGATGTCTGTGTTGCTTCTAATTCTTCACAATATAATCCTTGTATTACTGATTGTTCTCAAACACCGACCCGCTCTATCGGCCCTCGTATTGAAGATCTTATTTCAGAGGGACAGGATTTGCTTGTTCAGGTGAGTAAAGATCCTATTGGAACCAAAGGTGCAAGGTTAACCTGCCATATTACTCTCCCCTGTCGTAACCTCGTTTTTATACCTCAAACAGACCATATAGGCGTTTCAAGGAAAATTGAAGATGAAGAGTTGCGAGCCGAATTAAAAACGCTAATAGAGGAAATACGACCCCAGTCTGCCGGATTTATCTTACGAACGGTTGCCGAGCATGCAACCCGTGAAGAATTAGAGGCAGATATGGAGTACCTACTCATTCTCTGGGATGAGATCATAGACAAGGCTGACACCAGGGAATCACCCTCTCTCGTGCATGAAGATCTCAGTATTGTTTTGAGATCTATTAGAGATTTTTTCACTATGGACGTGGATCACCTCATTATTGATGATAAAAATGCCTATGAACAGTTGCTGGCTCACGTACAAACATTTGCACCACAGTTGGCTGAAAAGATTTCTCTCTATCAGGATGAAACACCACTTTTTGAAGCACACAATATTGAAGTTGAGATAGGCCGTGCAATTGAGAAAAAAGTGTGGCTTCGTTCTGGTGGATATATCATCATCGAAAGCACCGAAGCACTCTCGGTAATTGACGTTAATACAGGGAGATACGTTGGGAAAAGTGATCTTAATTCAACAATCTTTAAAACTAATATGGAAGCTGCAATTGAGATAGCATATCAGCTTCGATTGAGAAATATTGGTGGGATCATAATTATTGATTTTATCGATATGGAAGATGATGCCCATAGGGAAGAACTTTTTGCAACCTTCAAAGAGGCCGTTAAAAAGGATAAAAGCAGAAATAATATTCTTAAATTATCTGAATTTGGTCTGGTCCAAATGACCAGAAAAAGAAACAGTGAAAACCTGCACCAGTTGATGTGTGAACCCTGCCACTACTGTTCCGGTGAGGGTATGATAAAGTCGAGGCGTACCATCTGTTACGACATATTCAGAAAAATAAGCAGAAAAGCAAAAAGCTCCCACGGCAGTACAATAACATTAAGAGTTCATCAGAAAATTGCCGATATGCTCCATAACGAAGAAGAACCAACTCTGTTGAAGGTTGAAAAAGATTTCAACAAAAGAATCATCGTCGCCCCCTCGAAAGAGTTACATATCGAAAAATACGAAATAATCTGGCAAAGGTAGGTGTTTTTCATCTCCCTGAACATGATATAAGGACAGTAATACTATGACATTACGAAGTAAAATCCGACACTCCAAATCCCGTCGTTTTTTCACTACCTTTTTTTTAATTCTGATTATTGGACTGGGGGCAGGAGGTTTCATTCTTTTTTTTGAAGGCGAACACCCCGTTATAAACCTGGATCAGACCAAAAGTTTTATTGGTAAGAACGGAGAGATCCTCTACGATGTTTCAGATGGTGGAAATGGCCTTCGATCGATTGTGGTATGGGGAACACAAGGATCCTTTAAAAAAGAGCTCTTTTCCACATCTTTTCCGCGAGTTTCATATACAGGACAGGCTGGACCACCATCGGATCTAAGAAAAATTACTTTTGATGCATTGAAAGAAGGGTTTAAGGATGGCCCTATGACAATCCTTGTTCAAGCTACAGATTTTTCTATGCAAAACTGGTTTAAGGGCAATACAACAATTCTGGAGAAAACCGTTACCGTTGATACAGTACCCCCACGAATTCAGATTCTACATAGTGAAAAATATATCTCACCTGGTGGAACTGGAATTTCAATCTACAGACTTTCTGACAAAGATTCCATACATGGTGTCAATGTAAATGGTGTTTTTAATCCAGGTTTTCTTGTTGGAGATGGAAGAGATGATACATATATCAGTTATTTTGCATTGCCTTATTATGCAGATACAATTGAATCTCTGGACGTATCAGCAGTGGATAAAGCTGGAAACAATGGACTGGTCACCTTCACAACTATATTTAAAAATTCGCATTTCAAGAAAGATACTATAAATGTAAGTAATGGGTTTTTAAAGAGTAAAATACCTGAATTACAACAGTATTATCCGGAAATGAAAGGCGAGTTTCTTGACAAATATCTGTACGCTAATAATACAATACGAAAAAACAACAACGCCAAGATTTCTGATCTTTGCAGGAACCCTTCGCCTAAAAGACTGTGGAGTGGCAAATTCAACAGAATGTCTGGAAGTTCCCGGGCCGGTTTTGCAGACCACAGAACCTATTATTTTAACAAGAAAGCGATAGATAAACAGGTTCATCTGGGAATGGACATAGCTTCTACACGACGGGCAGATGTACGGGCTGCGAATTCGGGGATAGTTATATATGCAGAATATCTTGGAATATATGGTAATATGGTAATGGTCGACCATGGCCAGGGTGTTTTTAGTCTCTACTCGCACCTGAGCCAAATTAACGTCAAACCCGGTGACAACGTGAATAAGAAATCAGTCCTGGGCTTGACGGGAACCACGGGTATGGCAGGCGGTGACCACCTGCATTTTTCGATGCTCGTTAACGGTATTTTTGCAACACCTAAAGAATGGTGGGACCAGCACTGGGTTGAAGTAACCATCGATGAACCATTAATTGATTCGAAATTTTAACAATAAGACCATTTTAATCTTCAAAATCGTAATCCGGTCCTTTGCAGAGGGAACAACGGAGAGTTTGATCGTGCTTATCAAAAATCCATTCCCATCTCTTTTCTTCAATCATGTCGCGTTGTTCAACGCCGCAGGTTACACAAACCCACCTGTCACCTTCTTCTGTTTCAAATAAATGCATATCTTATTCCCCAACAATTTGTATTTTATCTTGATGCCTGTTTTGTCGATACGAGCCAACACAACCTCTCTGTACCTTATTCTTGATCAAAATACCAAACATTCCCCGATTTTTAATTTTTTTGAGTAAATACGTTTTTCTCTATGAAAGTTTTTTCTAAAATACCTTTTCTTCTTTACAGTTACCTGGCAACAGAAATGCTTGCGCCGTTTTTTGCAAGTTTTCTCATAATGAACTGTGTTTTCTTTCTTGTTAAACTCATTCCTTTTCTCAATTTTGTTCTCGAATTAAATATTCGGTTCGCGGATTTTTTACGCCTTTTTTCGTACCTTTTCCCAAATATTTTTCTTTACTCCATACCGATGTCCGCAATGATGGGTATTACCATCGGTTTTGCCAGGCTGTCCAATGATTCAGAAATTCTGGCCCTCAAGGCAAGTGGTATCAGTAGTTATCAAATTTTACCTCCAGTGATAATAGTTGCGACACTTATTGCTCTGCTAACCAGTTATTTTTCCATAAAACTTATTCCACTCAGTGAAATTGCATTAAAACAACTCACATATCAACTCCTCAAGGAAAAGATAAATAAGGGCATTAAAGAACAGATGTTTACAGAAGCACTGGGCGATGTGGTTGTCTATGTTGAAAATATCGATAAAAAAAGTGGTGAATGGGGAAAGGTGTGGGTTTCTGATATGCGTGGAGTCAAAAACCCTGTTATAACTATGGCTTCAACCGGATATATGAAGAGCAGTATGAAGGACATGACAATTTCCATTGTTCTCAACAACGGCAGTTTACATAGGCCAAATGACAAAAGTGCGCAAATAGTCCAGTTTGCAAAGTATCAGATTGACATTCCATTACGACCTCCTTCTTCCAAAGCTACACACCTGAAAAGAACTGCTTTTACCATGAAAGAGCTTTTGCGCGAGGCAGATAAGGTCAAAGAAAACACACTACATAAACGAAAATTATATATAGAATTTCACAGACGCCTTGTACTGCCTTTTGGCTGCCTGATGTTAAGCCTTATAGGTTTGCCTTTAGGCCTCCAGGCCCGACCCGGCAAAAGAGCAATTGGCATACAGGCAGGTCTTGCTATTTTTATCTTATATTACATCTTGTTTACCTTTGGTAAAACAATGGTTGAGGAAGATGCATTGCCTGTTGTCTTTGCCATGTGGGCTCCCAACTTTATTTTCTTTTCACTCGCAGTGTATTGGATAATTCAAATTGCTAATGAACGTTCTCTCGTCCCGGAATGGATAACAGGCTTATATGCTAAGTTTACATATGCCTTCTCCAGCTTAATTTTAAAACCTCTTAAAAAACAAATTCGAGTTTTACGTGGATTGGATGAAGATTTGGCATTATCGACTGATGATAGAGATGTCAGACAACAGCCCATGACAATACGGGGAAATGCAAAAAGCAGAGTTTTTCATCTTCCCGCCTGTGAATATTATCATTGTAAAAACTGCACTCTGGAATTTAAAAATATTGAGGTGGCTCTTGATGCGGGTTTTGACCCATGCAGATTTTGTAACCACCTGATAGATGAATAAAAGTCATCTTATAAAATTGCTTTTTGCCCCACTTTTTTGCTGTTTTAAAAAATCAGAACGTAAATAGCTGAGGAGGAGAAAAAAATGAAACTAACCACAGCTCTTGAGATGCAACACCTCGATCACTCAGCGAGCAAGGATTTCGGCATTCCCAGTATTGTTTTAATGGAAAATGCCGGTTTAGGTACTGTTCGTATGATTGAAAGGGTTCTTGGGCCAAGCACGAACACGTTTGCGCTGATTTTTGTTGGGCCTGGGAACAACGGTGGTGACGGGTTGGTAATAGGCAGGCATCTGCACCAGAGAGGTTGTCACCCGGTATTTATTTTTCTTATGAACCCCGATAGTTTAAGAGGTGACGCTGCAGTTAACCTGCAAATAATCACAAAGCTCAGATTACCATTTCATGTTATCGATAATCCGGCCAGAGTCGAAACTATTCCCATCCTGTTTAAGCAATTTGAAACAAGAGGATTACCCTGCTATTCAATAGTAGATGCAATTTTTGGAATTGGCCTCAGCCGTGAAGTAACAAATCATTTCGCAGATACTATCAGGCTGATTAACAAACAGGAATTTGCACCCCGGGTTCCTGTGGTTTCAGTAGATACACCTTCTGGCATGAACTCAGATACTGGCAAAATCCTGGGCACCTGTGTTCGTGCCGATTATACTGCAACATATTGTTGTGCAAAGCCAGGACACTTCATCCATGGTTCAACATCCTGGACAGGAAAGCTTGAAATAATAGATATCGGAATACCACCGGAAGTTATTGAGCAACACAACCTGAAAACTGAACTTGTCACTGCAAAAAAAGTGAGAAACCTTGCGAAAAATCTCATTCGGGAAAAAGCATCCCATAAAGGCAATCATGGGCATGTACTTATCATTGCAGGATCTAAAGGAAAAACAGGCGCAGCAATCCTGGCAGCAAAGGGTGCGCTTCGCAGTGGTGCAGGCCTCGTGAGTCTTTGTGTACCTCATAACCTTAACTCAATCTTTGAAATAAGTTTGCCGGAGGCGATGACCATTCCTTTGCCCCAGAGTAACGGTTTCTTTTCTATTGGAGACTGGGATCTTATCAAGCAAAATATCCTATCTAAACAGGCCATTATTGTTGGGCCTGGGATTGGTACGGAGACTAAAACAGCAGAACTTGTCTTCAGTTTATATGGAACAGTGAAATGTCCTCTGATCATTGATGCAGATGCTCTGAACCTTATAGCCAGATATCGTGATAAACTCCCTGAACCGGCAGGACCCAGGATTTTTACTCCACACCCTAGAGAACTCAGCAGGCTGTTAAATATTTCTGTCGAAACCATTCAAAATAACAGGCTGGAAGCTGCAGCACAGGGATGCGATCTCTTTAAAAACAGCAGCCATAAAACGGTTCTTGTTCTTAAGGGTGCAGGTACAATCATCGCTGCTGGTGATGGAACTGCAAGCATCAATACAAGTGGTAATCCTGGTATGGCAACAGGTGGCATGGGCGACGTGCTCAGTGGGGTAATTGGAACCCTGGCGGGTATCGGCCTTGATTCACTGAGTAGTGCTATTGCAGGAGTATATTTACACGGAAGTGCTGCCGATCAACTTTATAAAGAGCGAGGAGTCGGTTTCAGTGCCACTGAAGTTGCAGATGCAATTCCTCTTGCGGTTAAACAGTATTCAGAGTCACTCTGACACCCCACAGGGGGATACTGAAAAGAGTTGCTGCTTTTAATCACCATTTTATGGGTGGCAGCTCATTACGTTGAAGGTACTCGTTACATTTAACAAAAACATCAGAACCAAGAAAGCCCCTGTGTGCAGAAAGTGGTGATGGGTGGCTTGTGGCCAGGACGAGGTGTTTGCTCTCATCAATCAAGCCTCTCTTCTTTTGAGCAAATGCACCCCATAGCATAAAAACGATAGTTGTTTTTTTCTTTGCAATAGTTTCAATGATGCTGTCTGTTAATTCATGCCAGCCGAGCTTGCTGTGAGAGTTTGATTGCTTTGCAACAACTGTAAAGCTGGCGTTGAGCAAAAGAACACCTTGTACTGCCCAGCGTGTCAAATCAGTCTCGGTGCTGACCTGCCGCCCTTCGTAGAGGCTTCTATTAACTTCTCTAAGGATATTTCTAAGTGATGGTGGAACAGGCATTCCCTCTCGAACCGAAAAACATAAACCATGAGCCTCCGGGCCCAGCATGGGATGTTCGTTGATATATGGATCCTGTCCGATAATAACTACTCTGGTATTGCCGAGAGAAGTCTCCCTCATTGCTGCAAAGACATTTTCGCGTATAGGGAATATTTTCTTTTTTCCTGCCTGGCCTTCATAAGCTCGTTGTACAAGATCCTTATGTACGCCCTGCTGCATCAGGGGAACATTTTCTTCCCAAAGCATTTGTTTTTCCTCGGTGACATATTCAAAGTTTATGGTTCCATCACGCGCTGGAATTATGCTGCCACTATATTGACTTTTGCGCTGTAATGAAGGTTTTTTATCTTTTCTACCAGTTCCAAAGAGCTACAGGTCTCCAGGATATGACATTTTGCGAGAGTATGTTGACTCATTTGCTTGCAGTAACATTCTTCCGGATCCAGCACGACAGGAACACCTTCATTCTCAATCAGTGTACCAATCCCTCTATCACCTTCATTTTCCAGACCTGAAAGAAGGACCCCTGCCAGTCTTTTTTTCATTATAATACTGGCTGAAGTAAGCAGAACATCAATCGCACCTTCTCCAGAGAATTTTTTTTCCACTTTTTGTAAAGTTAATTGAGCGGTGTAAGGTCTAAGACTCATATATTCCTGAGCGGAAGTTATATAACAATTACCGCCTTCAATTGTTATTCCATTCCTTGCACGAATGACTTCCATTTCAGAGATGGCATCAAGATATTCTGTAAAATTATTCAGATGTTCAGTAGTTGCATGAATAACTACAATTATTGCACCTCCCATCTCGGGTTCGAAATGTGGAATAATATGCAAAAGATTTGCAAAACTACCTTCTCCCCCTCCAATTACGGTAATAAAAGTGTTCCGTCTAAATTGTTTCTGAGCAGACAGGCTGAGATCAATAATATCACCACAGTGAGTACAGGTTACACTGTTGGCAGAGCTTGATTTCCTGTTCAGATTCACAACTTCCTGTTGACCGCATTCTTCACAGAAAACCACTTGTTTATCGGTTTTTTGATTAGCTTTGCTATCCGGGGAAGGTGTCAAAACTGGTTCTTTGGCTCTGGTTATAATGCGGGCAGCTCTTCTTATTTTATCTGTAAGTAATTTTTTGTGACTTTGTTGGTTATTCTCATGAAAGATGAAATCTTTGCAGATAAAATCAACGGCACCATTTTTCATTGTATCAAAGCAGCGAGCAGTTCCTTCGTCAGTAAGACTGGAAAACATAATTGTCGGAGTTGGGCGATGAATCATCAGGTGCTGCAATGCTGTCATACCATCCATCAGAGGCATTTCGACGTCGAGCAAAATAACATCAGGTTTTGTCTTTAAAACCATATCGAGAGCTTCAATTCCGTTTTCCGCTTCACCCACAATCTCAATATCTTCACAATCTTCTACAATGTCACCAATAAATCGCCTGAAGACGAGAGAATCATCGACCACAAGGATAGAGATTTTCTTCCGACAAATTGTAACATTTTGATTTTTCATAAAACCGTGTATTTTAGAGAACAGGTACCTATTCAGGCTATATTTTCCCTCTAAGGAGTTCTGTAAAGATTATTAGCCTCTATATAATTAATTACCTTTTCAGGGAGATACTGTCGAGGAATTTCGTTTTTTATGAACATTTCCCTGATAATTGACGAACTGTGAGAGTCTGGGACTTTTTCTAGAAAAAGGACATCTTTCATACTGTGAATGCCTTTCCATCTCTTCCCTACCTGGGTAAAGCCAAGATCACGTAAAAAATCTGTTAAAAGAGCTTTCTGTAATCCTTTTCTATTTGCAATAACAACATGAACACGTTTAAAAATATCCTGATAGGATTTCCACCCTGGAAAATCAAGTAACGAGTCGCCACCAATGATAAAAAACAACTGTGAATCAAGGTTCTGTCTTTGCAAGTGTTTTAATGTGTCAATGGTATAGGATGGTTTTGGTAAGTCCTTTTCAACATGACTAACAGAGAAATTGTTTTGAGAGGAACAGACAATCTCTAGCATGGCAAGTCGATGACGAAAAGATGAAATATTTAAATGTTCTTTGTGCGGAGGATGTGCTGCAGGGATAAAAACAATTTTCTCAAGAGAACATTCCTTCAGTGCTGCTCCAGCTAATTGAAGATGTCCAAAATGCACAGGATCAAATGTTCCCCCGAGTATACCAATTCTTTTTTCTGTCACACCCGGACCTGTCCCTGTCCATAAATAACAAATTTCCTTGTTGTCAGTTCTTCGAGCCCCATCGGGCCATAAGCATGAAGTTTGGTAGTGCTTATGCCAATCTCTGCTCCCAACCCAAGCTGTCCTCCATCATTAAATCGAGTTGAAGCATTGACCATGACAGCAGAAGCATCGATCTCTGCAATAAATCGTTGAGCAGTAGTATAATTTTCAGTGACAATTGATTCTGTATGGCGCGATCCATACCGCTGGATGTACGCTTTTGCATCGTCAAAAGATGTAACAATTTTCACACAGAGAATTAAATCGAGAAACTCAGTTCCCCAATCGCTTTCTTCTGCTGCAACTATATGGGGTAATATAACCTTGCTTCGTTCACAACCACGTAATTCAACACCTTTTTCCGCCATACTATCCGTAAGCTGTTTCAAAAATGTTTCAGCAACAGCTTCATGTACAAGAAGTCCTTCAAGTGCATTGCAGACGCCAGGACGATGCGTTTTGGAGTTAATCGTAAGACGTACTGCTTTTTCAAGATCTGCTTCTTTATCAATAAACAGATGGCAGACACCTTTGTAATGTTTAAGAACCGGTATCCTGGAATTTTCTGTGACAAAGCGGATGAGACCTTCACCACCTCTTGGAATAACGAGGTCGATCTCTTCCTCTAAAGAGAGAAGCTCGGTTATGGCTGCTCTATCAGTAGTTGGAATAACCTGTATAGCATCTACTGATATCTGCTGAGCAGCAAGTGCTTTTTTAAATATTGCAGCAAGTGCAATGTTGGAGTGAATAGCTTCTGAACCACCTCGAAGGATTACGCAATTTCCGGTTTTCAAACAAAGAGCAGCCGCATCGATTGTAACGTTAGGCCGGGACTCATATATCATGGCAATAACTCCAAGCGGTACCCTCATCCTGCCAACAAGTAATCCATTTGGTCTTTTGACTAAATTTTCAATGCCTCCTATAGGATCAACCAGAGAACATAACTCACGAAGGCTTGTAACCATCGAATCGATAACATTGTCGGAGATGGTCAATCTATCGAGCATTGCCGGAGAAATACCTTTTGATTGAGCTGCAGCGATATCTTTTTTGTTTTCCGTTTGAATATATGATTTTTCTTCTAGCAAAAGATCAGCTACAGACAACAAAACCCTGTTTTTAGTTTCTGTTGAAAGAACAGCCAGAGAAGCTGAGGCATCTTTTGATTTTTGTGCCAGTTCTAAAATTTCCTTTTTAATTTCCATCTCTTCTCCTTTGAACAATACGGTAAACTGTTTAGAGCAGGACTAAGTTATTTCTATGTAACACTTCATCGTACTCTTTATACCCGAGTATGGATTCTATTAAATTTGTCTGTTGCCCCTTTATCTTTTCAAGGTCTTCTGCTTTAAAATTAGTTAAGCCCACAGCAATAGCCTCCCCTGACTCACTCACACACTGAACAGAATCTCCTATATCAAATTCACCTTTTACAGAGATCACTCCAGAAGGCAATAGACTTCGACCTCCTTTTGCAAGAGCTTTACAGGCTCCGGAATCAAGTTCCAACGTGCCTTGTGGCTTCAACACATAAGCTATCCATCGCTTACGCCCCTGCATTTTTTCTTTATGTGGTAGAAAAAAAGTCCCTAACAGTTCTCCTGAAAAAAGATGTTTCAATATGTCGTCTTGCCGTCCAGGACCAATAAATGAACTGGCGCCGCCAATTGCGACCATTTGGGCAGCAAGAATTTTGCTCTGCATGCCGCCTGTGCCCAGTACACTTTTGCTGTTTCCAGCCATATTCAAAATTTCTTCGGTCACTTTTTCAACGGTATAAATGATTTTAGCAGTCGGGTCTGTAGTGGGGTTTTTGTCATAAAGGCCATCAACATCTGTCAGGCAGATAAACATATCAGCCTCTATAAGGTTTGTGACCAGAGCTCCCAGGTTGTCGTTATCACTGAATTTCAATTCTTCAGTGGAAACAGTGTCGTTTTCATTAATAACAGGTATTACGCCAAGTTTAAAAAGTGTCTGGATAGTATTACGAATGTTAAGATATCGTTTTCTATTGGAAAGATCGGAATGGGTGAGGAGGATCTGGGCGATGTTTTTTTTATTGCGGGCAAATGCTTCATCATAGTCATGCATAAGGCAGGATTGACCTATAGCTGCGAGAGCCTGTTTCTCCGGCATGGATAGTGTTTTACTGTCACTGTATTGCAGTTTGCGTTTTCCTGCTGCAACAGCGCCGGAAGTAACTAAAATCACCTCCCTGCCACTGTTATGTAAAAATGAAATTTCCCTGGCAAGGTTGTGTAATACATGACGATCGAGACCGTTTTTATCTGCGAGAACTGCACTCCCAACTTTTACGACGATCCTCTTTGCCTTGTCAAACAGAGTCTGTCGATAATAGAGACCTTCTTCAAATTCTATCTGTAAACTCATATTGTTCCACAACTAATTTCCGTCTAATTTATCGGCTATTTTTTCCTTTAAGTGTTCTATCCCATGACCTTCCTGTCCAGAGATACTGAGAACATCCCTACCATATGCTTTAAAAGTTTTTTCGAGTTTTTTTAGCCGTGATTCGTCTATGAGATCAATTTTATTTAACACCAGGATTTGTGTTCTGTCGGCAAGTTCTTCTTTATAGGAGAGCAATTCATTGGCTATGATGGAATAATTTTCTTCGACATTTTCATCTGCAACATCAATGACATGCAGGATGATACTTGTTCGTTCAATATGTCTCAGAAATTTATGACCTAGACCGACGCCATTATGAGCACCTTCTACAAGGCCGGGGATATCTGCAATTATACATGGGTCGTTATATTTAAAATTTAAAACACCAAGTTGAGGCTCCAGTGTCGTAAACGGATAGGCGGCAACTTTGGGATTCGCAGCAGATAATTGAGACAACAATGTTGACTTGCCAGCATTTGGCAGTCCTACAAGTCCGACATCAGCAATCAGTTTCAGTTCTATTTTCAGCCAGTGTTCATCTCCGTTTTTCCCATTTGTTGCAATTCTGGGGGTTCGGTTTGTACCACTTGAAAAATGTGGATTGCCCATTCCGCCGTCACCGCCCTGTGCAACAAGAAATGTTTCTCCATCAGTCGCAAGATCAACCAATACAGTACCACTATCGCTGTCTTTGATAATAGAACCCACAGGTACATGAACTATACAGTTTTTACCACCACGGCCATGCATGTCTTTACCCTTGCCATGCCCACCCCGTTCTGCCTTGAAATGTGAGCGATAACGAAAGTCTATTAAAGATTGCAGGCTGCTTTTTGCGATTATTATTACATCACCGCCTTTTCCGCCATCTCCTCCGTTAGGTCCACCTTTGGGGACATACTTCTCCCTGCGAAAGCTTACACAACCATTTCCACCATCACCAGCTTTGACAAAAAACCTTGCCTCATCGATAAAAGCCATTTTGCACCTACAGGATTTTTCAGTTATTTCGTAAGAAACAGAGAGTCTCAATGTACCATAAAAACAAAAACTCGACCATCAATAGAGAATTGATGGTCGAGTTTAAATCCTGCTAGACCCACTTAGGTGGACTCAGGAATAATTCTATAAAACCAATACCCCCGAAGGAGGAGAACCTACCTTCGTGGAATTCATTCCGTTGGCAGGAATGAATATATAAGGTACTCTACTAGGCTTCCGGGTACACGCTGACCCGCTTTCGTTTTTTACCAAAATCTTCGTAGGTCACAACTCCATCAACTTTGGCAAACAATGTGTAATCACGCCCGCAACCAACGTTTGTTCCAGGGTGAATTTTTGTACCTAATTGACGAACCAGTATATTGCCTGCTTTGACAACCTGACCACCAAAACGTTTGACACCACGTCTCTGGCCAGCACTGTCACGTCCATTTCTCGAACTACCACCCGCTTTCTTATGAGCCATTTCCTACTCCTTCTCTCCAACAGTGATGATCCTATCTGTTGGTAAATCTTGAAAAAATCGTATAATTATAATAAATTTTTATGCTGAAATTTCCTCAATTTTCAAGGAAGTATACATTTGTCTGTGTCCCCTTCTCAAACGATACCCCTTGCGGCGTTTTTTCTTGAAAACAATCACTTTCTTGCTTTTACCATGCTCTGCAATTTTAGCTGTGACTTTTGCATTTTCAAGTACAGGTTGTCCAACTGTAACATTCTCACCATCTACAATCATAAGTACATCATTCAGGTCTACACTGTCACCAACATTGCCTTCAAGTTTTTCAACTCGCAGTTGATCTCCACACGCTACCTGATATTGTTTTCCACCTGTACGAACTATCGCATACATTATATAAACCTCTTTGAGTAAATCTTTCCTAACTTAAACGAATTCCTGCGTATCATTACAAGAATTTGGCATCTAACTCTTTAGACAAAAAAAAGTCAACACAAATTAACAACAGTCTTGAAAAATCTGCTGACACCATACCCGACAACCACAGGTAGAGCATATGAGACGTTCCTTTCGGCTGTCTAAAAAAAACAACCAGAAAGAAGCTCAATATGATTACTATGCTGGAGAAAACTTACACAGAGTATTCAAGGCGTGCTTTTTCTTTTTCCTGACGAATAGCACAAGCTCTTGCAAAAGCAGACTTTTTCCCATGCTTGGCAATGGAAACAGAAGTTTTGCCCTGTTTACCCTGATGGGTAACCCAACTTACTTCATATCGGTTGAGCTTGTCATTGAGACGAACACCAACAACACCAGTACCGGAATTGCTGACAGTAACCATATGTTTGTTCGTTCTGACTTTCCCAAGCTTTTTTTCTGTTTTATCACGCCACGAAATTGCAGAAAGCAAACTGGAATACCTGCCACCACATTTCCTGTCTGAGAAAAATTTTGAGTGTGTTTTACCTAAGAACCGAACCCGTACATACCAACCATGCGTTCTTTTCGATTCCTGATCAATTCTGGCTATATCCTTATGCTTTTCTAAAAGGATCTTTTGTTTTTTATCATCTTCCATAAATTTTCCTCTATATATTTTAAAACATGTTGTCATTTGGAGTGAAGAAATCCTGATGACAACTATTAACAGTGAATGTACAGTACTCACTGCGAAGTGGAGAAGATGTCAATAAATAGCTCCTCAACCTGACAACACCCTCCAGCAAAGCTACTTAGTTGCTCAAGGGAATAAAGTCAACATTTTTTACTCTTCAGTTAGAAGAAAACCATTGAATTATCGGCCGTTCCGGGTATTTCTTACAATAATCTTACAATAATAATACTAACCACAACCAGCAAACATGAACAAAACAAACAAAGATCTACAAAATCTGATAGAGACAATCCGAACTTTACGCGGGGAAAACGGGTGCCCCTGGGATAAAAAACGAACAAATGAGACCCTGGTTAAATATCTACAATCGGAGTCCGCTGAACTTGTTGAAGCGATACATAAAAGCGACCACGCTAACATCTGCGAAGAGATTGGAGATGTCCTCTATATATTGATTATGCTAACTGAAATTAACTCTACAAATGGTTTTTTTAAGTTAAGTGATGTAATGGTCGGTATTACCGAAAAACTCATTAGACGCCACCCTCATGTTTTTGCAGGTGCGACGTACTCCAGTGAAGAAGAACTTGCCATTCAATGGCAGGCTATCAAAGATGAAGAAAAGAAAAAAAATACTATTTGACACGACCTCACTACATTTGTAGTATATGCAGTTTTTATTCAAAAGTAAACTTGTTTGATCCTTTTTTCAGGTAGGCCTTTTGAAAAGCATAATAGAATTTTATTATGCACCCTTCTCGCTCTCTGCTGTACAGCAAAGTATGCGAGGGCCGTAATATGCGGAACAAACCGCTTTAGACATGAGTCCAAGAGGAGGAACACATGCGCAGGTACGAAACGATCTTTATTCTTCGCCCAAATGTTGGAGAGGAAGAGATCAACAAAGTTATTGAAAGCACCAGTCAGATCATCCTTGATGAAAAAGGTTCGATCATTGACCTGAACAAATGGGGAATGAAGAAACTAGCATATCTCATAAAAAAAGAGTCACTCGGCTATTACATTTATTGTGATTTTGCCGGCACACCTGCAGCAGTTGCAGAATTTGAACGTAAGTTCAGGATTGACGACTCTGTAATGAAATATATGACAATCAAAACAGCAGCCAGCATCAGCGAGGAAGAGATTCAGCAAATCAAAGATGACCTTTCAGCTAAGAAAACAGCTGAAATTGAGCAGGCTGCTGCAGCGGAAAAAGAAGCTGAAGAACAGACTGAAGAAAAACCAGCTGAGAAAAAGCCTGAAGAAAAAAAGACTGCTGATAATTAAAAAGTCACATTTTTTGTGCGATACAAGAGGTAAATATCATGGCACCAAGACCACAGAAAAAACTTTTTTCCCGAAGGAAATCATGCCGGTTTTGCGGGGACAAAGAACTTGTTATTGACTATAAGGAAGTAAAAACACTTAGAAATTTCGTTTCTGAAAGGGGTAAAATTATACCGCGTCGCATTGTCGGCACATGCGCAACTCACCAGAGACAGTTATGTGAGGCGATAAAACGTGCACGACAGATAGCGTTTCTGCCGTATTCCGGCTCGTCTCAAGGTTGATTGCTCATTAAGGACTGGAAAAACGTGGCTAACCAGGAGTACGCACATCCTGAACTGGGTGGAGTAATCAGAAAAATTCTTTTGACGGTTTCTGTGATTATTCTTCCCTGTATCCAATGGTCTATTTTTGGCTGGCTGCATATTGTTTTTCCATTGCTCTCGTTCTTTATGCTGAGCAAGTATGGATTGCAGGTCGGAAGAAGGTTGCTGGTAACAGCAGTTGTCATTTCTTTTGTTGTGTATATTGGCTTAAACAGTGCTGATCTTTTTATTTTTTCAATAGCACTGTTGTTTACCGGTTATATTCTGTTCAAATCAACTGAACGGCACGATACCCCTGCCATGAGCGGTTTTAAAGCATTTATAGTGTTGGCAGGATGTTGGTTTATTGTTTTAAATATATTGTCAGTTGAGCCAGGATTATCGGCCTATGGCCAATTAATAAAGGCTTTAGATGAGGGCATCATAGAAACCCTCAAATATTATAGGGAAAGCAGTAAGTTTGAAGCAGAGACCCTTTTGATGCTAGAGACAACTCTTATGCAAATGAGAGCTCTTGTACCTATTATTATGCCGGCAATACTTGCTTCTTTTGTGTTGTTCATTATCTGGTTCACAATGGTAGTAGGAAATATACTTGTATCTCAGATGTGTGGTAAAGTCGCCTGGGCAAGCTATCGATTCTGGCAGCTACCTGATAAACTTATCTGGCTGGTTATCTGCATGGGTGTTGTGGTTTTGATCCCACACCCGCTGCTCCGTTTATTGAGCATAAACAGCCTTATTTTATTGGCGATTATCTACTGTTTTCAGGGTTTAGCTATTAATGTTTTTTTCATGAACAAATGGAATGTCCCACTATTGTTGAGATCATTCATTTACGTCATGATTATTTTTCAGTCGCTAGGCACACTTCTTTTACTTGTTTTTGGAATCGCAGATATATGGTTTGATTTCAGAAAGCTACGAATTAGTACCGAAAAAACTGGCGAATGAGTGTACACCTGTGTGGTGTGTCTTTTTTTCGGATCAGGTATATTAAAAAGACGAAATAGATTTTTCAGTTATTATTATAATATGAGCATGTCAGAAGTGATTTAAGTACTTATTGCTCATCAGGTTTTAAAAACAGGAGTTTAAAAATGGAACTCATTTTAAAAGAAACAATCAGTGCTCTTGGTCGTGAAGGTGATGTTGTTACCGTGAAACCAGGATATGGACGTAATTATCTTTTACCCCAGGGTAAAGCTGTTAATGCTACAACGGAAAACCTTTTTGCCCTTGAACAAAATAGAGCGGCAATTCAAAGTCGCCTCGCAAAAGATCAGGCAATTGCAGAAAAACTTGCTAAAAAGATCTCAGGATTCAATATAGTTATAGAACAACTGGCAGGAGACGATGAACGTCTTTTCGGGTCTGTTACCAATGCTGATCTGGCCGCAAAACTTGAAGAATCCAATGTGAAAATCGACAAAAAACAGATTTTATTAATCGATCCAATTAAAACTATTGGTGAGACCAGGGTTCAAGTAAAAATTGGTTTCGATGTCACTGCCGAAATTGTTGTTAATGTTGTGCCGCTTAAAACCGAGAAATAGTAACTCTTTCTGGAATATGATGCTCTGAACTTTTTTCATTAAGCAAAAGACATGTTCTTTTGCTTAAAACATATTCCTTGAATACTATTTATTCTCTGCGGATAATCAAGAGAATCATGCGAACAAAGCACACCTTAAGGCTTGACCTTAATGGTGTGTTTTTGTTTAATGACTGCTTATCGCAGGTACTTTCAGGGTACCTCCTTCAAATTTACTTTTTAGCTAGTTAACATCTCGGTTGTAGAGGATGTGAATACAAACATGACAGAACAGATGAGACCAATAGTTGCATCGAGAGTGCCCCCTCAAAACATTGAAGCGGAACAGGCAGTTCTTGGCTCTATACTTTTAAAATCAGATGTCTTTGGCACGGTACTTGAGACTCTCAAACCGCAGGATTTCTATAAGGAAAGCCATCGACTCATATACAGTTCGATGATTGACCTGTTTGATCAAAACGAACCGCAAGATCTTTTGACTGTTTCCAATTTACTGAACAACAGTAACAAAATGGAACAAATCGGAGGACCAATGTATCTTGCGTCACTCACCTCTCTTGTTCCGGTAACCGCTAATATTGGAAGTTACGCCAAAATTATTCGCGAAAAAGCGGTATTACGGAAATTAATAGAAGTAAACACAGATATAGCTGCCAGGTGCTACGAAGAACAAAATGATATAGACATTCTTGTTGACCAGGCAGAGCAGGCTATATTTGATATTGCCGGTTCCAAGGGTGATAAAACTTTCACCCACATTAAAAGAATAGTCCCTAAAGCATTTGAGGTTGTAGAACAATTATACAAAAGAAAGGAGCTGATCACCGGAGTCCCCACAGGATATACTGAAATTGATAAAATGACTGCGGGATTACAGGGGTCTGATCTTATCATTGTTGCAGCTCGCCCGTCGATGGGCAAAACTTCTTTTGCTATGAATATAGCTCAGCATGCAGCCCTTGTTGAAAAAACCGGCGTTGCCGTTTTTAGTCTTGAAATGTCAAAAGAACAGCTGGTTATGCGTCTCATGAGTTCGGTCGGGCACATTGATTCCCAACGTATCAGGACAGGAAAGCTTCGAAGTGAAGATTGGCCAAAACTTACACGCGCTGTAGGAATGTTATCCGAAGCTCCGATTTACATAGATGATACACCCGCCATTTCCGTGCTTGAAATGCGTGCTAAGGTGAGAAGGCTTGCATCGCAATATGATATCGGCTTGATCATAGTCGACTACCTGCAACTTATGAGAGGTCGAAGTACTGAAAACCGAACCCAGGAGATAAGTGACATCTCCCGCTCACTAAAAGCACTTGCAAAAGAACACAATATCCCTGTTATTGCGCTTTCCCAGTTAAACAGAGGGCTGGAAAGCCGCACGGATAAGCGCCCGATGATGGCCGACTTGCGAGAATCCGGTGCAATTGAACAGGACGCAGATGTCATCTGTTTTATCTATAGAGATGAAGTATACAATAAATCCGAGGATAATCCGGAACGTGGAATCGCCGAAATTATCATAGGTAAACAGAGAAACGGCCCTACAGGTGTCTCACGATTGACTTTTATAAAAGAATACACCATGTTTGAAAATTTAAGTAATTACGATCAGCAGGATGATTTTGCCTGATAGTTTTTCAAATCCTGCACCCAAAAACGCTTTTCTAATGTTATTTTCGAGGCTAAGCAATGACGACAACAAACACTATTTCCAATCGATATTCATTTAAATCAATTGAAGAAAAGTGGCAAAACTTCTGGCAAAGCAACGCCACATATAAAGTCACAGAGGATGAGACCAAAGAAAAATATTATGTACTGGAAATGTTTCCCTACCCTTCTGGCCGAATCCATATGGGCCATGTGAGAAACTATTCAATTGGTGATGTCGTTGCCAGATACAAGAGACTTCGTGGTTACAACGTCCTGCACCCAATGGGTTGGGATGCATTTGGTCTTCCCGCCGAAAATGCAGCCGTAAAAAATAACAGCCATCCGGCTACATGGACCTATTCAAATATTGATTATATGCGTAATCAATTAAAGAAACTTGGACTTTCATATGACTGGGACAGGGAAATCGCCACATGTAACCCAAAATATTATCAGTGGGAACAGCTTCTTTTTCTTGAAATGTTTAAGAAAGGACTTGCCTATCAGAAAACAACTACCGTCAATTGGTGTGAATCCTGTCATACAGTACTTGCCAACGAGCAAGTGATAGAGGGCGCATGCTGGCGATGTGACGAAATGGTCGAACCACGTAAAATGAATGGCTGGTTCTTTAAAATTACTGATTACGCAGAAGAACTGCTTGATGATCTTGATAAACTTTCCGGATGGCCCGAAAAAGTTATTACGATGCAGAAAAACTGGATCGGGAAATCAACAGGACTTTCCTGTGATTTCGAGGTTGAAGGTCTCAAAGAGAAAATTTCCATCTTTACAACACGACCGGATACAATTTTCGGAGTAACGTTTATGTCGATTGCAGCAGAACATCAGATGCTCGACACCCTTATTTCCGGAACAAAAAATGAACAAAAAGTTCGTGATTTTGTTCACAATACGATTCTTGAAAAACAACAACAATCCCTTGATACAGAACCTGAGAAAAAGGGTATTTTTACAGGTCAGTATTGTATTAACCCATTCAACGGGGAAAGGTTGCCAATCTATGTTGCAAATTTTGTCCTTGTTGAGTATGGAACCGGTGCAGTTATGGCCGTTCCCGCTCACGATGAAAGAGATTTTGAATTTGCCAAGAAATATGATCTACCCATAAGGCCCGTAGTTTTTCCTTCTGGAGAAACCCTTAATGCTGAGAACATGGAGGAGGCATCAACTGTTCCTGGAGTTCTTGCCAATTCCGGTCAGTTTGATGGAGAAGACTCCATTAAAGCCCAGAACACTATAATTAAATATGCTGAACAACATGGTTTTGGTTCGGCCCATATTACGTATCGATTAAGAGACTGGGGAATTTCCAGACAGAGATACTGGGGTGCGCCAATCCCCGTTGTATATTGCGAGGCCTGTGGTGTACAACCTTTACATGCCAGTGACTTGCCATTAATCTTACCTGAAGATGTTGAGTCAGGCAGCAGTTGCGTTCCTCTTCATCAGCGTGAAACTTTCATTAAAACGACATGTCCTCAGTGCGGAAAAGACGCAAAAAGAGAAACAGATACCATGGATACATTCATGGAGTCATCCTGGTATTTTGCCAGATACGCCAGCCCAAGACATACAGAAGCACCACTTGACCAGGCAAAAGCAAAATACTGGCTTCCAGTTGACCAGTACATTGGTGGCGTGGAACATGCCATTCTCCACCTGCTCTATTCCCGTTTTTTTACAAAAGTACTGAGAGATCTTGGCCATCTTGATATTGACGAGCCGTTTACCAATCTTTTGACCCAAGGGATGGTTATTAAAGACGGGACTAAAATGTCCAAATCAAAGGGTAATGTTGTCGACCCCAATGATCTGATACAGGAATATGGTGCAGATACCGTCAGGCTCTTCAGTCTTTTTGCAGCACCACCGGAGAGAGATCTTGAATGGAACTCCCAGGGAGTCGAAGGCTCATCCCGTTTTTTAAACAGGGTCTACAGGCTCATAACTTCCAACCATGATCGACTTGACTGTTCTTCAGATATTCCGACAGAACTCAGCGAACAGGGAAAAATACTGCATCGCAAGACACACCAAACCATACAGAGGGTCACAGACTCCATTGAGCTCAATTTCCATTTTAACACTGCCATCAGTGGCATGATGGAACTGGTTAATGTCCTCTCCAGTGCGGTAGCTGAAGATAACAGGCAGGAGGTTGAACCACCAGTGATTCGAGAGGCAATATCAGTTCTTCTTATTCTTCTTTCTCCCATGGTTCCCCATTTCAGTGCAGAAATGTGGCAGATAATAGGGAATAATGATTCTGTTGAGGAGCAATCCTGGCCACAGGTTGATGAGGAAGCTGTCAAAGAGGATCTGATTACCATAGTCATTCAAGTTAATGGCAAGGTACGATCCCGGCTCCAGGTGGCTTCTGATATTACAGAGGAGTCGCTGGTCCAGCTGGCACATGGGGATGAGAATACCAATAAATTTATAGCAGACAAACCAATTAAAAAGACTATTGTCATCCAGAAGAAACTTGTGAATATTGTTGTTTGAGACTATTATCGGTGAATAGTGTTTTGGCAACCATTAAGAATGACACGTTTAAAATAGAGGAGCACGCAGTGAAAACTGTTTACAAACTTATCCTTTTACTTATTTCAGTATTCATCGTAACCGGATGTGGATACCACAACCCAAACGTATACTCAGGCCCGGAAAAAAGTGTCTATATTACTGAGTGGAAAAACAGAACAAGCAACCTTGGTCTTGATTCACAAATATATCGATCACTGAGCAAATGGTTTCAAAAATCCGGCTCAATTTCTATTGTCAGGCAGAAAAAAGGTGCAGATTTGATACTTGGCGGAGAAATTATTTCAATTGATCTGCCCAGTCTCGCCTATGGCGTCGACAATATTACTACAGAGGTAAAAGTTAAATTGAGAGTGCGGTACCTGCTCAAGGAAATCAGCACAAATAAAATTATCCTGGAAATCCCGGATGAAACATGGACAGAAGACTATCTCGTAACCACAAACATTTCAACAAACCGTGATAACGAGGCTGAAGCTCTTAAAATTATAATCGAAGACCTTTCTCAAAAGATTTACCAAAGAACTGTCTCTCAATTACCCAAGTTGTAACTCTTTGTCTCGGGGATAAATACAGCGGTTTTATATTACTGAATTTATCCCCGGCCTTTTTCTCACAATGCTTCATATCGCCCACCTTTCTTTTGCATCTCCTCTGATTCTTGCACCTTTAGCCGGGTATACAGATCTTCCTTTTCGTCTACTTTGTCGAAGGTACGGCGCAGGTTACTGCGTCTCAGAAATGATCAGCTGCCATGGCCTTGTATATCAGCAAAAAAAAACTCTGGAAATGCTGCAGTCCGTCGACCAGGAGAAACCTGTTTCCTTCCAACTCTTTGGTGCTGATCCTGCAGTCATGGCAGATGCAGCAGAAATACTCGCAAGCTATAAACCTGATATGATCGATGTGAATATGGGATGTCCAGTTAAAAAAGTTACGAAGAATGGTGCAGGGGCTGCACTAATGACAACTCCAGACATTGCCGAACACATTTTAACGCAAATATGTGCGAGAATCTCTCTTCCTGTTACCGTTAAAATTAGAGCCGGGAAGGATTCCACTCATATTAATTGTGCAGAATTTGCTAAAATGGCGCAATGCAGTGGTGTTTCTGCAATTGCAATACATGGTCGGACATGGGCGCAGGGGTTTTCAGGCACCATAGATAAAAACACTCTATCAGCTGTGAAAAAAGCCGTTACCATTCCAGTGATCGGCAACGGTGATGTTCATTCTTTCAGGCAAGCTCATGAATTGATGACTGAGACCGGATGTGATGGTGTAATGATAGGTAGAGGTGCACTTGGTAACCCATGGGTGTTTTCCAGAGGCGGGCGACCTTCAACCCTTGACGGAATTCTTTCCGGTGCAGTTGCACACCTACAACTTATTGAACAGTATCTCCCGGCTGACAAGTTACTTGGTTATGTAAAAAGCCAGATGTGCAGTTATTTTAAAGGGCTTCCTGGAAGCTCAAGGATGCGTAAAGAAATTTTCAGTGCAGAAAATATTGTAGCTCTTAAATGTACAATGGCAGCATTTGAAAAGTTTTTCAACACGACTGAATGATCAACTTCGCATTTTCTTAATTTTCATGAGGAGCTCTTTACTTTCTTTCTTCATCTCATCTGGTGTTTTCTTATGACGCATAGCATGTCTAAAATTTATTTCAGCAAGTTTTAATTTACCTTCGTACAGATCAAATTTACCTAGATAAAACTGTGCTTTTCCCTGTTGTTTATTATCAGAGGCAATCTTTCCCAGTTCAAAATACACCTGTGAAAATTCCGGTAGTTGAGATTCCACTATTTTGAAATATTTTTCAGCCTCACTGTTTTCACCAATTTTTCTTAATAATGTAGCAAGATTAAATGCCGCATACATATCTTCAGTGTCACGTTTCAAAGCCTCTTTAAATGTCCTCTCGGCGATATCAAAGTGGCCACTTTCACCTTCAATAATAGCCATATCCGTTTTTAGAATATTTTTTTTCGGAAATGCTGCAATTACCTTTTTTATCAGCTCCAGACTCTCTTTTCGATCGTTTTCTACCCTTGCAACCTGCGACAGGCCAAACAAAGCCATATTTTTTGAAAAATTCGTACCGTTCTTATCAGCAACTTTTCTCAGCAAAAAGGTTTTAAAGAGTTGTATATCTTTAACTTTTGAAAGAATTCTATATTTGAAACGTAAAAATTCAAAATCATCTGTTACCACTGAATTCTCTTTAATGGATTGTTCATCTATATCCAATAAAGACTCAATATAATGTAATCTTCCTTCAGGATTGGGATGGGTAAGGAGATACTGTGGCAATTGATCACTTCTATATCGTGCAATACGCCTCATGGATCCGAGCATTTTTGCTTGGGCCTCGGGGGTTCTTTTCATTTTTTTCATCCACCCGTAGGCAAGGAGATCCGCTTCTTCTTCGTGCTGTCTGCTAAAATGCAGATTTATGCTTTGCCCTGTTGCGAGTGCTCCAGCCAAAAGTGCGGGAGTCGCGGCCCCGCCAAATGCAATGGCAGCAAGTGCAAGTCCAAGAGATGCAATGGAGCTATACTTTCCCTTCTCTACCCTTGCAGCAAGGTGCCTTTTAACAGTATGGCCAATCTCATGCGCCATTACAGAAACAAGCTCATCCTCACTATCCATGGTTGCAATCAAGCCGGAATAGAAGAAGATTAAGCCGGACGGAGCAGCAAATGCGTTAAAAGCCTTATTATTGATGACATAAAAGTGATAATTAAAAAACTGAATACCGGTGACTTCAAGAACCGTTTGCCCAAGATTATTTATATATTGTACAATATCAGGATCTTCTACTAGATCAAAAGTAGAACGTACAGAATAGAGAAGTTTTTCACCTATTGCCCTTTCTTCACCGATGGAAAAGGCAAGTGATTGAGAAACATTGCTAAACAGTGAAAATACTACTATCAATACCCAGATAATACCTTTTGTTCTCATAGCTTCACTTGTTTTTAAGCCATTTTATGCTTCTCATAAGACCTTCTTCTGTCGTTACGAGAGGTTCATAGCCAAAATCATTACGACCATTTTCAATTGAAAAAAAATGGCTTTTAGAAAGTTGTTCCGCAACAAATCTTGTCATGGGTGGTTCCCTTTGTACCATAAGTCCTTTATAGACCAATTCAAGAAGGTAACCTAACCGGTACGCAGTAGAAAAAGAAACTGATTGTTCCACGGGAGGAATATCCATTGCTTTAAACAATGTATTTATCCAGTCCCAAAGGTTGACAGGCTCTCCCTGGCTGACAAAATATGCTTTGCCGGCACAAACAGCCGTGGTGTTAAGGTTTTGTGCAGCTAATACATGGGCATGAGCTACATTGTCAACATATGAAATATCAACGAGATTTGTGCCGTCCCCCACTCTCTTGAGCTGTTTTTTTCTTCCCTTTTCGATTAGTCGTGGCAATAAATGAGGATCTCCCGGTCCCCATATGAGATGAGGTCTTAAAGCACAGGTCAAAAGATTTTGCCCATTTGCCTGCAATATCATTTTTTCGGCCATGACCTTACTGCGCGCATAATGACAGAGAAAATATTGTGCATAGGGTAGATCTTCGTTACCACCAATAATATCAGATCTATCAAAAACTACAGATGGAGTTGATGTGTAGAGAAGAGAAGAGACATCGTTTTTCAAACAACTCTCGATAACATTTTGAGTGCCAATGACATTACAGCCATAGTAGTCGTTCCATTTACCCCAAATACCGGCAAGTGCAGCTATATGGAAAACAGTATCCATTCCCTTAACAGCATGCATTAAAAAAGATACGTTCTGTATATCACCAACAAGGCATTCAACTCCCATTTTCTGGAGATCCGGGTAGTTATTACGGCCTACAACGGTACATTCCACTCCCTGGCGAACGAGCATTTTAACAACAGCTTTGCCTACAAAGCCACCGCCCCCCGTCACTAATGCTTTTTTTATTATTGGGGAAAAATTTTGTTTTGTGCCCATATTGCCAGCTTTTCACGAAATATTTTAGCGTTGTGCCGAATATCAACCGGAAATTTCTCATGAATAAGAAAGTGTTCAATACTTTGTGTAAGTCTACTTTTTTTTGCCAGAGTCTGTACTTCAGCAAGAACGTTTCGTTTGTTTATTTTTTTTGACTGAATTAATTCAACTATTAAAACAGGGCATTGGTTACCGGAAGAACCTTTCTTGTTTATGCCAACAAGAGCTGATCTAAATACACTAGGGTGTTCATTGACTATCGCCTCACAGGGGATGGAAAACAGGGTTTCATTTTTTGTTTCAACCCTGTGCGCCTTACGACCACAAAACCAGAGCCTGCACTGCTCGTCCAGATAACCTATATCCCCCATTCTATGCCAGAAGGTTTTCCCGTCCCTTATTTTTGCAAGAAGTGTCTCAGTGGAATTTTTTTCGTACGCTTTGGTTACAACGTCTCCACGAACAATTATTTCTCCTTTTTCCATAGTACCAAGGATAAGGTCTTCTGTTAACTCTTCAACAACAGTATCTTTGATTGCTATGATTTTTATATCGATGCCGGGCAGTGGCCTTCCGACACAGGTTCCCTTGCCTTTTCTACTTTTCTCCCACGTCTCGTTTAAAATTTCACTGCCTTCCATGGACACTATAGGAAGACATTCCGTGGCACCATATGGCGTGAAAATTTTTGCGTCTTCGGGCAGAATAGTGCGAACCCGCCGGATAAGGTCATAAGGAACAGGTGCGCCTGCCATTAACACCTTTTTAACACTTGAGAGAACTCTCTGGTTTTCAATACAGTAATTGCTCACGACATTCCATATAGCAGGAGAACCAAAAGAGTAGGTGACATTGTTTTTAACAATTGAGCTGATAAATTTTTCAGGGTCAACCTGTGCAGGTTTGGTTGAATCCATATCAGGTATTACAGAACAGGCACCAATAGCCGCTGAAAAAAGTGCAAAAAGAGGAAAAGCAGGTTGATCGATATCCTGGGGAGTAATTCCATAATATTCTTTTACAAGTCGCAGTTGTGCGGCAAAAACTGAATGTTCATACCTCACCCCCTTGGGTGGGCCGGTTGAGCCGGTTGTAAAAATTATGGCGGCGAGATCTTCCGGGCCGGGTTGATATACGGGAAAAGGAACAGTGTTTTCGACATCGTTTTTTCTAATATCACGGCCAAAAATCCCAAAAGATTTACCGCAACAAAACGATGCTTTAATTGTCTTGAAATGTTTTGAAAAGATTTTAGAAAAAAGAAGAGCTTTTGGAATACCAACCAGAAACTGAGGTTCTACCCTGGCAATACATCGTAAAAGATTTTTAAAACCCATACCAGGATCAATTAGGACAACAGGGGTGCCAATCTTAAACAGCGCCAGGGTTAAACTGACAAAATCAGCCGATGGCTTCACCATCAGCATGACAACATTACCGGGACGCATCCCTCTTGCAACAAAAGAGGTGGCATAGCTGTCGGACATGCTATTTAGATGACCAAAAGTATACTTTTCCTCTGTAGCTGCTTCAATGATAGCAACTTCTCTTTCCTGTTGTTCAGCTGTTAGGACAAAGATATCTGCAATATTAGTTGTCATATTGTCACTCCAGCCAGCTCTTATTGCTGGAAGAAATTTTCAACTATGGGCTTGATTTCGTCTATTTTATCCTCAAGGACATAGTGACCACCATCTTTGAAATAATGGCTTTCAGCATCCGGGAATCTCTTTTTCCATTCATCATAAAATGAATCATTAAAACAAAAATCTTTTCCACCCCAGCAGATAAGCAGAGGTATTGCTCTTTCTTTTATTTTAGAAAGAGAGTTTTCAATATCAATAAGAGTTGAATAACTCGTATCATTTTCCTTTAGTGGGATATCTTTTACAAAATGGTAAATAGCCACTCGATTTTTCCAGCTGTTGTATGGTGCAATAAATGCGGTTGCCACCTTGCTGTTCATCTTTTTATTTACTGCCATGAACTGAGCCGGCCACGCAAAGCCGTTAAACAAACGAACCAGTATTTGACCTAAAACAGGCATTCTGCAAAGACTAATTCGCAATGGAATTCTTTCAGAACGAAATGCTGCCGTATTCATAAGAACTATTTTTTCAAGGGATTCAATTCTTCGCACTCCACAGCCAAAACCAATTGCACCACCCCAGTCATGAACAACAAGGGAAAATTTCCTGATTTGCAGATGATCTATTAATGCTTCCAAATTATCAATATGACGTGCAAGACAATAGGGATAATTTTGTGGTTTATCGGAAAGACCACAACCCATATTATCAAGGGCGATTACCCTGTTGGTCTTACTTAATAAAGTAATAAGATGACGATAATAATATGACCATGTTGGGTTGCCATGAACCATTATTATAACCGGCCCTTCCCCTATATCTACGTAATGTAGGCGTCCACCTTGAACGCTAAAAAAATTTGATGGAAAAGAATAATCAAGAAACACTATGACAATAACCCTCAATATCGTTTAAGTGGCAGTCACAAAAATAATATTATTGAATTTATGGTTGTTTATTGTTGCTTTACAAAAACAAAACACATGGAATCAGACCAAAAGATTTGTACGTTATACTCATGCTATAGAGGCTGTCAACCATTAATCTTAGCGACACAAAGTACGTCCATAAGATACAATAATTTGATATTTACGTAAAATCAACTAGGTAGAAGATACCCACATTGAGAAGTAAGAATGATACCTATCAAACCTTTATCTCAGAATTCTCCGAACAAATCTATTGCATTTCTATAAGCTATATGCTAAACGAAATACTGCTGCGTCATAAGTAGTCTTTATTTTTAATGGGTTACTTCATGCTGAAACAAAGTTGTTTGAGTGTTTGTCAACTCATTGCAGCAAACAGATGTCTGGCCAGTGAGTGGTCAGAAAGTTATAAACGGTTTATAGACGAACCGAGTGAAAAAGGAGCAGTACAATGGCAGAAGGTACAGTGAAATGGTTTAATGATGCAAAAGGTTTTGGTTTTATCGAACAAGATGGTGGACAAGATGTTTTTGTACATTATTCAGCTATCGTAACTGAAGGCTTTAAATCCCTTGAAGAAGGATCCAGGGTGAGCTTTGAGATCGTTGATGGCCCCAAAGGACCTGCTGCTGACAAAGTTGAAAAGCTGTAATCAAAAAAAAAATAGTCATACCAGTACCGACCCCCTTGTGCCGACCTGGCACAAGGGGGTCTTTTATTACATCGGTACTAAAGGAAGGTACTCTGGCTTCCATCGTATCTTATCAATCAATGTCCTCATCCTGGCTTCGTCATTATTGTGTTGAAAATCAGAATATAAACATGGGCGGCTAACGCCGTTTTTAACTGCACACATAGCAACGGCGAGGGCAACTTCTTTTGCGACATTGCGTATAGTATTCATTGGTGGCATCAGCAGACCTTTCTCAAGCTCTGTTGAACTCATCAAATCTGTAATAGCATATGCTGCCGCTGTAAAAAATTCAGGTAAAACTTCTCTTGCCCCGGAAGTGAGTATACCCAAGCCAACTCCAGGAAAAACAAATGCATTGTTACATTGGCTGATATTAAAGGAATCCGACAAACCATCTATGGTTGAACAGGGGTTACCGGTGGCCATCAGAACGCCTTCTTTATTCCATTGGCGCACGTTTTGACAAAATGCCTCAGGTGCAGAATAGTGATGAAAAAGAGGGAGAATCAAAGGGTGTTCCGTGTTCTTTTTTGCCTCATTTATCATTTTGCTATTAAAAAAGAAATCCTGACCTGTTGTTCCTATCAGCACCGTAATACTACCATTACGGATTATTGAAGGAATATCAACCGGATCAATTTCTTTTAGCCAGTTGTTACTGTCCTTATCTTTAGCAAACTTTTTCTTGCACAGAAAAAGACTGCGGTCACTGGTTATGATCCCTTCTGAATCGACCATAAAAATGCGATCCAAGGCTTCCTCTTCAGAGAGACCTTTATCTTTTAAAGCGATGAGTAATTGCTCTCCAGTTCCCACTCCGGCAACTCCGGCACCCTGGATGAGAAAACGCTGGTCAATAAGCTTTTCATTCTTTATTTTCATGGCAGAGAGTATTGCTGCAAGTGCCACTGAGCCGGTTCCCTGGATATCATCATTAAAAGAAATTATTTCATCAACAAAAGTATTGCTGATACTAAAGGCATTCTGTTGTGAGAAATCTTCCCATTGGCAAAGGGCGTTTGGAAAAATATTCCTGAAAGCCCTGACAAATCGTCCAATAAAAGACAAATATTCCTCTCCCTCGAGGCGTTCGTGTCGCCAGCCTAAATATTGATTATCTGAAAGCAATTTCTCATTGTTTGTACCAACATCAAGAGATATAGGTAAACAGTGCCAGGGAGCTATGCCGGCAGCCTGAGAATAGAGCATCAGTTTACCGAGACAAATAGCAATGCCACCGGCGCCCTGATCACCAATACTAAGAACCCCTTGGTTATCAGTAACAACAGATAATCGGATATCTCTATGGGAAAAGCGTCTGAGAATATCTTCTGCCCTGTCAATATTACCAGGATAAAAATGAAGTCCATTAGCCTGCCTGAACATCGATGAATACTTCTGTACCGCCAATCCAACTGTCGGGGTATAGATAATTTTCATGTAGGTTTCAATATCACTTGCGATAAGTGCATGGGCGAGTGTGGCATTCCTGTCAAAAAGAGAGCGCATGAAAATATATTTTTCAATATCATCTCCCTTATTGTCTACCTTTACTTTTGAACTTTCAACCTGTGCGCTAAGACCGCGCATCCCAGGGGGCAAGGTTGCCTGCAGTGCAAAAACCTCTCTCTCTTTAGGGGTAAATGCAGTCCCCCTGTTTACGTAACTACAGGATCGGGCCGAAGCGCCACTGGCATAAACAACAATTTCCCGAGTATTTCCATACTCATCATATTTAAATCTGTACAGGTTCCCTGACATATCCAGCCCCCTTCTCGTGCTCTCAGAAAAATAGACGATTGACAAGTAACATTCTTTGCCTCATAATGCCCCGCCATGGAACAATGGCAAAGAATACTGCAAAAGAGCATAACCACTTTTGACGACCTACGGCAACATTTGGATTGTGATAATACAGCATTAAGGGAGGTAATAGCAAACTTTCCAATGCGAATAAATCCATATTTTTTAAAATTATTAAAAAAGCCCGGAGATCCTCTCTGGAAACAGGCTGTTCCCGATGAAAATGAAATTCTCGACACTGTTTGTATAAAAGATCCACTCGCTGAGGAAGATTTGAGTCCTGTCCCAAATCTTGTCCATAAATATCCGGACAGAGTCCTTTTTCTCGTGTCAAATCAATGTGCAATGTACTGTCGATTCTGCACCAGGAAACGAAAAGTCGGCACGGACAGGATGGTAATAAATGGTGCTACTCTTGAGGCAGGTTATGAATATCTGCGTCAACATGCTGATGTTCGTGAAGTTCTGTTGTCTGGTGGAGATCCTTTACTGTTGCAGGATAAAGAAATTGAAAAGATCCTTTCCCAACTCCACGCTATCCCATCTATAGAAGTTATTCGAATAGGTACCAGAATTCCTTCAGTATTGCCCATGCGTATTACCGAAAACCTTGTTACAATTCTCAAAAGATATCACCCCCTGTATATCAATACACATTTCAATCATCCACGGGAAATCACCAAAGAGGCTGTCCTGGCTTGTAATATGCTTGCTGATGGTGGTATCCCCATTGGTTGCCAAACTGTATTGCTTAAAGGGATTAATGACAATCCAGAGGTTTTACGAACACTTTTCCTCTCTCTTCTGAAAATGCGGGTCAAACCTTACTATCTGTTTCAGGCGGATCTGACCTCTGGCACAAATCATTTCAGAACATCCACGAAAAAGGGTATAGCATTGATGCGCGATCTTTATGGCCATATTTCAGGTATGGCAGTTCCCACATTTGCTCTGGATTCTCCAGGTGGAAAAGGTAAGATTCCTCTCACGCCCCAGTATATTATTGAAACGGGAAATAGTCTTAAATTCAATAACTACCTTGGTGAAGTCTGCACTTACCCTGAAGCAGGTGAAGGCATATAGTGCAGGTTTCTACGTTTTTGGGTCGAAGTTGCTTTTTAAAATATGAATACCAGCCAGGGTGATTTAACCCTAACCCAGTTCTTATACAACTTTAAAAGGTTACATTTACAATTGGACATATTGCTCAAAATAAGATACAGTTACTTGACCTATAAATCTTCTTGTGAGATAT
>CAMZKN010000071.1 GCA_947311315.1 uncultured Desulfobulbaceae bacterium
TACAACAAAACACAAAAACAACTCACTTCAATAAAAGCTATGTATGGCCTTCCACTGGTTAAAGATTTTCGTAAGATGCTATGCGACGGTTAGAATGGACTTTACCAACACTTTTGGAGAAGTTACGGTAATATCACTGAAGTTGTCAAAACAACAACAGATATACCATCAAGGAAACAGCCCATCACGATGAAAAACAGCGTAAGAGCTGCAAGGAGTGCATAGGGTGACAATTCCATAGTGGCAATCCAGCTCGCCAGCATCTTAGGAATGCCGGTAAATCCCATGGAAACGGTTAAAAAAGCAGCTCCTACCAGAATAAAGGCAATCATACAGGAAGTTTTTGTCGCCCCCATAAGTCCTTCGAGGAAATTCTCCTTCGATAAAGAACCTGTATACCAGGACAACACAAGGGCCAGTAAGACCCCCACTGCAGCTGCATCAGTAGGAGAGGCGATACCGGAATAAATGGAGCCGATTACCCCGATAATCAAAAGAATCACAGGTACAAGTCTGCGTGATCTGCGTAATTTTTCCCGGAGTGGCAGAGGTGGTTCACCCACCGGGATTGCGTCTGGATGCAACAAAGACCAGATAATTACATAGCCGACAAAAAGCGAAACAAGAAGGCAGCCCGGTAAAACTCCTGCAATAAACAACCGTGCTATGGATTGCTCTGTTGCAACACCGTAAACAATAAGAATAATAGATGGGGGAATAAGCAAACCCAGAGTTGCCGAACCGGCAAGGGTACCAATCATCATATTCTGGGGATAGTTTCGTTTTGCCAGTTCAGGAATGGACATTTTACCGATAGTGGCGGCAGTTGCGGCAGACGAGCCGGAAACAGCTGCAAAAATCCCGCAACCTAAAATATTGACATGGAGCAGTCGCCCCGGCAGATGGGTGAGCCAGGGCGAGAGCCCGGTGAACATATCTTCTGACAGTCTTGAGCGAAAAAGGATTTCCCCCATCCAGATAAAAAGGGGCAAGGCTGCGAGCGCCCAGCTATTACTCGCACCCCAAACCGTTGTCGCCAGTACCTCACCCAGCGGTGCATCCGAGAAAATCATCATACCCGTCATGCCCACAGCCATGAGGGAAAAAGCAACCCATATACCGCTGCCGAGCAGAATAAACAGCAAAATAAGCAGGATAAGGGTCAGGGTGATTTCGGACATATTTCCTCCTGTTCTTTACTCACTCCAACTGGAGATACATCCTCTTTCACCAGCAGTTTTTCGCCCTTGTCAACATACGAGGGTATACCCCCAGTCAAGACAGTGACCAGTTCGTCTGCAAGAGCAATTGTCAGAATAGTGAGCCCCATAAGCATTGCCAACTGTGGAATCCAAAGGGGAACAGCAATCATGCCTGAAGAAAGATCGTGATAAGCATATGATTCATACGTAAGCTTTGCCGTATACCAGCAAAAATAGAAGGCAACGACAAAACCAAAACCGGCGCACCAGAACTCTACAAATTTTTGCATTTTTGCTGGCAGACGGCCAACAACGAGAACAACGCGAATGTGACCTCCTTCACGCAGGGTATACGCGAGAGCAAAAAAGGAAGCTGCCGCCAGTAGAAAGCCGGTAAAATCAGAATATGACGGTATGGTAAGACCAATGGCTGTCCCCAGCAACAGAGTGCTGATTCGGTCAATCAGATTGAGCATAACCTGGCAAACCACAAGCAGACAAATGCCGGCAATACATCCCGCTGCCAGCCAGCCTGCTGTAATATAAAGAGAGTCCAGCCATTTTCTCATAATACATTTTCCTTCCGGTCGCCTTGTGTGCGTCTCATCCCGGCAACCGGCATATTTAATCGTATCAGGAAAATACTATCATTTATTTGGCATTATACGCCTTCAACAGAGTTTCTCCCTCACTGCCTGCAGCCTTTTTCCAATCAACCAGCATACCAGCACCAATTTTTTTCAGTCCATCCATCAACTCAGCACTAGGTGTAACAACGATGATACCATTATCTTTTAAGATTTTGGTCTTTACCGCTGTCTCTTTCATGCTCATTTCCCAGCCTCTCTTTTCAGCGACTTTAGCAGCTTCAAGCAGCGCGTCCTGAGTAGCTTTATCCAGTTTTCTAAATGCCTTTTTGCTGACAACCACTATATTTTTGGGCAACCAGGCCTGAATATCGGTGTAATGGGTAACAAAATCCCAAGCTTTGGAGTTGGCACCGGTTGATGGTGAAGTAATCATGGCTTCCACACGACCCGTTGCAAAGGCCTGCGGAATGTCGGGTACCTCTACCTGGGTTGGAGCAGCACCCACTTTATTGGCAAATGTTTCCAAGGTAGCATTGTATGCTCTAAACTTTATGCCTTTGAGATCCGCCACACTCTTGATTTCTTTTTTTGTATAGAGTCCCTGAGGAGGCCAGGGTACAGAAAAAAGAGGCATCAATCCCTGTTTTTCCAGAAGTGCAGTTACAACAGGACGCTGGGCATCCCAGAGTTTTTTTGCATCATCGTAATTCGTGGCCAGAAACGGCTGTGAATCGGCACCAAAGGCCGCATGTTCGTTTGACAGGCGGGAGAGAAAAAACTCACCAATGGGAACCTGACCACCGCGGACGGCGTTTTTGATTTCGGGGTGTTTAAAAAGAGATCCTGCTGAATGAATTTTAATCTCCAGTTTCCCACTGGTCGCTTTTTTCACATCTGCGGCGAAAGCAGCAATATTTTGAGTATGAAAGGTTTTATCGGGATAAGGGGTCGGCATATCCCAGGTTGCTGCCGTTGCACTCAGAGTCATTCCCAGTCCCACAGCCACTCCTGCCACGACTCCAAAAGATCTTTTTCCTAATTTCATCCTTTACTCCTCCCGATGTTATTTTTTAACCGATACTACGTCTCCTCACTTCATGTTTCTGAATTACACATAAACACGTACGCAAACAATGATATTGACTTTTTATACCATCCCTGCCATTGTTACACAATACTGATATTTTGTCGACAAATTATCAACGTTTGGTGTGATTTCGTGTAATCACCTTATAGAGTACAGGATTTTTCGGTACATTTCCAGATCAGGAGATAAAACAATGACACAGTGGCAAATATGGATTGACCGGGGTGGAACCTTTACAGATATTGTCGCCAAAACGCCTGAGGGCGACCTGATCACCCATAAACTTCTTTCTGAGAATCCTGAAAATTACAGCGATGCTGCTGTTCACGGTATCCGTGAGCTTTTGGGTATCGATCAGGATAAACCGATACCAAATGAACTGATTACCACAGTCAAAATGGGAACCACCGTTGCCACAAATGCACTGCTCGAAAGAAAGGGAGATCGGACTCTTTTTGTAACGACCAAAGGCTTTGGCGATGCCCTGCGAATCGGTTACCAGACCCGCCCCGACCTTTTTGCCCGCCATATAGTCCTCCCTGAAATGCTCTACGAAGATGTCTTTGAAGCAGAAGAAAGACTTTCAGCCTCAGGTGAAATTATCACCGGGCTTAATGAGCAAGCCACCTCAAATGGATTGCAAGAAGCTTACGACAAGGGTATTCGGTCGGTGGCAATAACCTTGATGCACGGCTACCGATACTCGGTCCATGAAGAGAAAATTGATACAATTGCCCGCAAAATAGGCTTTAAACAGATCTCAGTCAGCCACAAAATCAGCCCCCTTATGAAGTTGGTTTCCCGTGGCGACACAACGGTGGTCGATGCCTATCTTTCACCAATTCTTGACCGCTATGTCGATCAGATCGCCAGCCAACTCGACAGCTCTGGAACCTCCGGGCCCAAACTGATGTTTATGCAGTCTAATGGCGGCTTAACCGATGCCCAGCTCTTCAGGGGCAAAGATGCCATTCTATCCGGGCCCGCAGGTGGGGTAGTCGGCATGGTGAAAACAGCAGCCATGGCCGGATACACAAAACTTATCGGTTTTGATATGGGCGGCACTTCAACCGACGTCACCCACTATGATGGTGAATTTGAGAGAAGTTTTGAAACGATGGTTGCCGGAATTCGAATGCGGGCTCCGATGATGAACATTCACACAGTTGCCGCAGGAGGAGGATCAATTCTCAATTTTGATGGCGCCAGATACCGGGTCGGCCCGGATTCAGCGGGAGCAAATCCGGGGCCTGCCTGTTATAGGCGTGGCGGCCCACTTACGGTTACCGACTGCAATGTGATGCTCGGCAAAATTCAACCTGAACATTTCCCTAAAGTTTTTGGTAAGAATTCCAACCTGCCCCTCGATAGAGAACCGGTGCGCGAAGGTTTCATCAAACTTGCCCGAAAAATAGCAGCAGAAACCAACACTCCCGTACAATCGCCCGAGAAAACAGCGCAAGGTTTCCTGCGCATCGCAGTCGAAAATATGGCCAACGCCATTAAAAAGATTTCTGTTCAAAGAGGCTATGATGTGACAGATTACACGCTGAACTGTTTCGGCGGCGCAGGTGGCCAGCATGCCTGTCTTGTGGCGGATGCCCTTGGCATGAAAAGAGTATTTCTTCACCCTTTTGCCGGTGTTCTTTCGGCCTACGGCATGGGGCTTGCTGATATTCGGGCTCTACGTGAAATACAGATAGAACACCCCCTTGAACCCGCCGTGGAGCAGATTATCAGTACAGCATCAAAACCATTGGTGGCAGAGGCAAAAGCAGAAGTCCTTGCTCAGAATATTCCCGCTGAAAAAATTACCATCCTCAACAAAATACACTTACGTTACGAGGGCACAGACGCCTCTCTTCTGATAACTCTTGCGCCCATCAAAGAAATGAGACAGGCCTTTGAAATTGCACACAACCAACGTTTTGGTTTTATCGCCAAAGAGAGAAATCTGATTGTAGAAGCACTCTCGATTGAAGCTGTCGGCACCACCGAATCAACCTTCACCACCAGTCAGAATCCACCTTATACCACTGCACCATTAACCACCGACAACTTTGTACCAATGGTAAGTAATAGCTGTGAGCAACAAACACCTCTCTATTTGCGGGATCACCTTGCCTGCGACCAGATGGTTACCGGCCCTGCCATAATCGTTGAGCATACCGGCACCGTCATTGTCGAAGAAGGTTGGTCAGCAACCACCAACAGCCTTGGCCACCTTATTTTAAAACGGTACAAAGAAAGACCGGAACTCGAAGCCATCGGTACATCCGCCGACCCGGTAATGCTTGAAGTGTTCAATAACCTGTTCATGTCTATTGCCGAACAGATGGGAGCAACTCTTGCCAATACCGCCTATTCCGTCAATATTAAAGAGCGACTCGATTTTTCCTGCGCTCTTTTTGCCCCCGACGGTAATCTGGTCGCAAATGCACCCCATGTCCCGGTACACCTGGGTTCCATGGGCGAATCAATCAAGACCATCATCAGGGAAAACAGCACAACCATGCGGCCTGGTGATGTGTATATGTTGAACGCCCCATACAATGGCGGCACTCATCTCCCCGATGTCACTGTCATAACCCCAGTTTTCTCAAAAGACGGTAAAACCGTACTATTTTATGTGGGTTCAAGAGGACATCATGCAGACATCGGTGGCAGAACCCCCGGCTCTTCTCCACCTGATAGTAAGCATATCAGCGAAGAGGGTGTATTAATAGACAATTTTCTTCTAGTAAGGCAGGGTATCTTTCGCGAACAGGAAACCCGCGATCTCCTTGCTTCCAGTCCCTATCCCTGTCGAAATATTGACCAGAATTTAGCCGATCTTACCGCCCAGATAGCCGCCAACAAAACCGGTGTCAGGGAACTATGGAAAATGGTCGACAACTTTGGTCTTGATGTCGTACACGCCTATATGAAACATGTACAGGACAATGCAGAAGAATCTGTGCGTCGGGTTCTGGACGTGCTCCAGGACAGCAGTTTCACCTACCCTGTTGACGGTAACTGCAAAATACAGGTGAAAATCACAGTGGATAAAATAAAACGGGAAGCAAGCATCGATTTTACGGGAACCTCACCACAAAACAAGGGGAACTACAACGCTCCGACCGCAGTGTGCAAAGCCGCAGTACTTTACGTTTTCCGGACCTTGGTCGACGACAATATTCCGCTGAACGAAGGATGTATGAAACCACTGCACTTGATTATCCCGCCAAAGACGATGATCAGTCCCGAGTATCCGGCAGCTGTAATTTCCGGCAATACCGAAGTCTCCCAGGCGATAACAGATTCTCTGTACGGAGCTCTTGGCCTTCTGGCATCCTCCCAGGGCACAATGAATAATTTTGTCTACGGCAATGAAACCCATCAAAATTATGAAACGATATGCGGTGGTACCGGGGCTGGCCCTGACCATCCGGGAACCAGCGCAGTACACAGCCATATGACCAATACCAGGATGACAGACCCGGAAGTTGTCGAATGGCGCTTCCCCGTCAGAGTGGAATCGTTTTCCATCCGCCACGGTTCAGGCGGCAAAGGAAAATTCTCCGGCGGTGACGGCGCCACCAGACAAATTCGCTTTCTTGAACCGATGACCGCAACTGTACTTTCCTCGCACAGGGAAACAGAACCATATGGCCTGCAGGGTGGGCTTCCAGGTAAAAGGGGAGAAAACAGCGTATTGCATCCAAATGGAGAAATCTCACGTCTCAAAGGCAATGATGAGATCGACCTCACACCAAATGACATTTTTATCATCAAAACCCCTGGGGGAGGTGGCTATGGAAACGCAAACAATGCAAACAATGGAAACAATCCAGGCAGTTAGTACTATTTATATTTCCTATCAACACTACTGATTAAAAAATGAGGCGCCATTCAGTGCTGGCTCTGGATTCCTGCCAAACATTGTGGTATCCTGCCAGACTGTCTATAAATGAATAAGACCTTTTTGTGATACAACTCAAAAGCTCATTCCAAGGAGGACCACATGAAAACCCCAGTACGTGTAGCAATCACCGGCGCCGCCGGACAGATCAGTTATTCCCTTATTTTCCGTGTAGCATCTGGTGATATGCTCGGAAAAGACCAACCTGTTATCCTGCAACTTCTCGAGATTCCACCAGCAATGGGCGCCCTTGATGGCGTGGTGATGGAAATAAACGACTGCGCATTCCCACTCGTTGCAGGTGTTGTCACCACAGACGATCCAAATGTTGCTTTTAAAGATGTTGAATACGCGCTTCTTGTAGGCTCACGGCCACGTGGTCCCGGCATGGAACGCTCAGACCTGCTCAAGGCAAACGGAGCAATATTTACAGTGCAGGGCAAGGCACTGAACGATAATGCCAATAAAAATGTCAAAGTGCTGGTAGTAGGTAATCCTGCCAACACCAACGCACTTATTGCCATGAAAAATGCGCCGGATTTGAATCCCCGCAATTTTACCTCCATGATGCGTCTTGACCACAACCGCTCTCTTTCACAGATTGCTGCAAAAACCGACAGTCATTCCACCAAAGTTGAAAAAATGGTGGTATGGGGCAACCATTCAGCCACCCAGTTCCCCGATATCAGCTATGCAACAGTTGACGGTGCAGCGGTAAAAGACAAGGTGGACAACGACTGGTATGTCGACAACTTCATTCCAACCGTACAACAGCGTGGTGCAGCGATCATTAAGGCTCGCGGTGCATCCAGTGCTGCATCTGCTGCATCTTCTGCCGTTGACCATATGCGCGACTGGGCCCTCGGCTCAAACGGAGGCTGGGTCAGCATGGGTGTATACAGTGCAGGCAACAGCTACGGCATCAACGAAGATATCATGTATGCCCTGCCCATCACTTGCGAAAATGGTGAATGGAAAGAAGTTACCGGCCTTGAAATTGGTGATTTCCAGCGTAAAATGATGAGTGCGACTGAAGAAGAGCTGGTTTCTGAAAAAGAAGCTATCGCTGATCTTCTCTAAATCTGCACATAGCTCTTTTCAACTACTATCGGGTGTACATCTGCACCCGATAGTAGCTTCTTTGCATTTCCACCTCAGCTTTTTTCATCACCCTCCGCTACAATCGCTTGAATCCTTCTACCGTATTCCTTCTTCAGATTATCAAGGTACTCTTTGTCCACCAGTCCCTTCCAGGTCTTAACCTGGTAAAATCGTTTCGGAATAGAATAGTTTTCCGGATCAAAGCCGGTCTTTGTACGAACCTGCCAGCGAAGTGCGCGGATATGCTCGGCCGTTTCCGGAATTGTGTTGGCAAGCGTTTTCAGACCAACGCTCTCCAGACATTTTGAAAGCTGCTCGTCTTTATAGACTGAGCGCGCAAACAGGCAACTCACCATTGATGTGAGAAAAACACGACCAGGTTCATCATCGATGAGAAAATCAACTGCTTTTTGTACATCTTTTGTGGAATTCTTCTGATCGTAACTATAGGCTCCCGTATCCAGATGTGAATGCCTGAAACCCAGCGACTGGGCTGCAAAAAACAATTCACCTGTCGCATATCCGGCCATTTCCTGCCCGAGGACACAGGCAAAATCACCACCGCCATACACTTTGGCAGCTTTAAGACTGCCCTGGCCCAAAAGTCTGTAAAAATCATTGGCTCCACGTCCCAGATGATTTGCCGCCTGCAGATATGCTCCCGCATCGCCAAAACGAAGCGACACAAGGGTTTCTTTTATGCTGATCAATCCTTTTTCCATTGCTTCCGTCGCCCAGGCAAGTGCCACACCACCGGACATGGCATCAAGGCACACCTTTTCCATCACATCAAGAATGCGCAGTACATCAAAACTGTTAGTTACTCCCAACATGGTACCGGCTGCAAAAATGGGTTCATAATCGTAGGCCACCTGGTTGTAGTGGTAACGATTATCCTGCATTTTCTCCCGAATAAAACCAATATGAATACAACCAACCGGGCAACCAGAGCAGGCCCCATTTCTCAGCAGGGTCTCATCGGCAAATGATGTACCGGTAATCGTCGCAATACCCGGATCACTGGTCTGTTGCAGATTGTTCCAGGGTAGAGACTGGATATCGTTCAGGCCCTGCAGATTTGCCGGAGTACCAAGATTATGATACTTACGCATCATATCCGTGGAGGTAACCTGTCGATACACATCCTCATACACCTTCGCATATTCTCCACCTGCGGGAATTTCAAAATCACTATCCCCATGAATGATTATGCCTTTGATGTTTTTTGCACCCAATGCCGCCCCTCCACCCATTCTGCCAAAATGGCGATAGGAATCGACATTGATGCAGGCCATGGCAGAGCCAGTCTCACCTGCAGGGCCAATGCGCATAATAGAGCGGTGACCACTGCCATGTTTAAACATTCGGCGAAGAAGCTTTCCGCTGCTTTCCGCATCCATTCCCTTAAGAAAGGACGCCTCCTGTACCTCCAGATGATGGGCACCAATGCTTAGGATAGAAAGTTGTTTTGCCCGGCCCACAATTACCAGAGCATCAAGATCTGTAAACTGCAGGGAGAGCGCTGCCCGTCCTCCAGCATGACTTTCTGTATACTCGTTATGATAGTTGGACTTAAAAGAACAAACCATCTTGCTCATTAAAGGGAAATAGCCGGTAAGCGGCCCAATTGCAAAAATGATCGGCTGGGATTCATCGTTCCAGGCACGTTCAGGACTGCCAAATTTTTCAAAAAGCATTGCAGCAAGACCGCTGCCTCCCACCACTTCATTTCGCCCGTCAAGCTGTAGAATTTTTCCTTTGCCCAGCGTCGCATCCACCAATAAAACACGAAACTCTTCCCGAATCATATCAACACCTCTATGGCGGAGTCGCTCTCACGCATTTTCAGACAGTTTTGCGGACAAAAGTCAACGCATCTACCACAGTGAATGCAGACATACACAGCGCCCTGTCGATCCTGATAGATCGCATCAACCGGACAGGCTTCAACACATTTGCCACATTCTATACACAGCTTTTTTTTCACAATGACACCCCCGCCAGGCCGCTGCGAATAGGCTCCAGTCGGACAGACCTGAGCGCAGGGAGCCGGATCACAGGCCAAACACCTATTGGCCACAAACCCCGTGGAAAGTCCACCCGAGGAATGGATACGAATACCTGCACTGTTCCATGATATTTTTTTATGAACCAGGCGCGCACAGGCAAGGGAGCATGAATGACAACCTATGCACTGATCCATGCGAGGCGTGATTAATTGTTTCATATTCTGTATCTCTTTTTTACAATTCTTATACATTTATTCGGGATTTTTACTCTATACTGGTTACTACTATACAGTATAATTCTCAAGTAAAACAAAAGTGTCCAACACGAGATAAGGAGTTATACCATGGTCAGATTTACCGTGCACAATCTTGGCGAACATACAATTAACAATATGGTAGTCAGCGGGCCATTCAGAGATATTGTCATGGAGATGGCGGAAATGTTTCTTGTTACTTACACCGGGCCTCCAGATGGCGATATGGACTATCTTTTTGCAGAGTACACCATCAATCTCTCACACGGGCAGGGAAAAATCCTGGAATACCACCCAAATCCACCCCAGCAGATCAATTGATTCCAGCAGTGTATTTTTCTTCTACCTGAATCCTTTTGATCTGACGACAACCAGACAAAATAAAGATCGAAGAAAATTTATCACTTTTTAACATCACTCAAAGTTAGTATACAGCTTGTCGGAGACATTGTTTCAACTTCCACAATATGATATGGTGGAACGTTAATGATTACGGAATAGCTACGACCAGCACAGCTATGAGCCCATTGATTTAATGTATTGCACCCGGTACGCCTTGACCTCGAGCGAAAATCATATTAAATCAACAAACTCAGCGATACGGAGTGTATAATATGTTTGATGTTGTCTTTGGCAGTACTTTTTGGCTCAATCTTTTTTCTGTAACCCTGATCCAGATAGCCCTGGGGGCAGACAACCTGATCATCATCACCATCCTTGCCAACAAACTCCCGGCCTCCCAGCGCAAAAAAGCTATAAACCTCGGCCTGTTTCTGGCAATGATATTCCGTATCATTCTACTCTCCATGGTCAGTTATATTCTAAAATACGCAACGGGTGTCTTTTATCATCTGGATATGAGTTTCGCTTCTGCGCTGTCCATCAAAGGGGCACTGAGCGGCAAAGCTGTTATTTTGCTGATTGGTGGTCTTTTTCTTATCTGGAAAGGGGTCAAGGAACTTCGACACAAATCAAAAGGCGTTGAACAGGAAGTGAAATCAGCCGAAAGCTTTTACCGCGTGCTCTTTGTGATCGTTGGAATGAACCTGTTATTCTCTGTAGATTCTATCCTGACCGTAGTAGGAATGACTGATATTTTCCTGGTAATGGCGGGTTCGGTGGTTATTTCCGTTGCAATAATGCTCTTTTTTGCCGGTACTATCTCCGATTATATGAATGAAAATCCGGACTTTGAAATATTGGGTCTTTTCGTTCTGTTATTGATTGGTTTTGTCCTTATCCTTGAGGGTGGACATGTGGCCCACCTAACGATAAATGGTAATTCTTTCCCATATATACCGCAATGGATTGTTATTTTCATACTCCTTCTGATGTTCACTGTAGATCTATACCAGAACTGGCTTGAACGTAAGCGGGAACAAAAACCTATCCAGCTTCGTCGCCGCAAAACCAATACAACTGCTTAAAAATTTATTGAAGATGATTTTCTTTCATTTTCATTGAAATTGATGCCAACAGCGCTCCAGTTACTTTGCTGATAAGCAAAAAAGTGAAATTCCCTCAAATTTTATTACTCCCCTTTTAATTCATTTTATTTTGAACCTTTTTTGAGATTCCGAAGACATATGAATAAAGGCATAAGGTCTTTACAGGGAAAGCAGCGCAAGTACTGTTTCGATCCAGCTTTACTACGTATAAGATCTGTTATACAATGTACAATATTGTCCGAAAAACATGCGGATGGGGGAATAATCCGAGTGTGATAAAAGTTTGATCAAGTAGTTTGTTCACATACTCTGTATTTTTTCATATGAACAGGCGTTTTCTATGCACTTGCACTTGAGTGCATATACTTATTCGAATTTTCTGAATTCGAACAAAGGGGAGGTACTCAATGAAAAAAATTATTCTTTTGACAACCGGTCTTATTTTGACAGGCACAGTGCAAGGATATACGGCATCGAAGGTAGAGGGGTTGGTGGTCAATAAATCCGAGGTAAAACAAGCTGCTAATGTGGCCATTGGTAAGAACAACACCGCCAGCATGGGTTCGTTGAAACTTAAAAACAGCACAATCAAAGGGCTTGTCATCAATAAAAGTGAGGTAAAGCAGGCCGCCAATATTGCTATAGGCAAGGGAAATACTGCTAATATGGGATCAACCCAGATCAAAGGATCAACGATCAAAGGTGCAGTAATTAATTTTGGCAAGGTGAAACAGTCTGCCAATGTCGCTATTGGTAAAGGAAACACCGCAAACATGGGATCAACCCAGATTCAGGATTCCACCGTCAAAGGAGTAGTGGTTAATGCGGCCAATGTCAGTCAGGCGGCCAACGTGGCCATTGGCAAGAACAATACCGCCAATATGGGATCAACCCAGGTTAAGGGCTCCACTATTAAAGGCGCTGTGATCAATGCGGCTAACGTCAGCCAGGCTGCAAACGTAGCTATCGGCAAGGGTAATACTGCTAATATGGGGTCGACCCAGGTTCAGGGTTCCACTATCAAAGGCGCTGTGCTCAATGTGGCTAACGTCAACCAGGCTGCCAATGTAGCTATCGGCAAGGACAATACTGCTAATATGGGGTCAACCCAGATTCAGGGTTCCACTATTAAGGGTGCAGTAATCAACGCCGGTAATTCCATGCAGGCAGCCAATGTAGCTATCGGCACGAATAATACCGCTAATATGGGCTCCACTCAAGTCAAAGGCTCCACCGTCAAAGGTGTAGTACTGAATGTCGGCAACGCTTACCAGGCCGCTAATGTGGCAATCGGCAAAGGCAATACTGCGAACATGGGGTCAACCACGCTTAAGGACTCCACAGTGAAAGGAGCTGTAATCAATGTTGGCAATGCCGTGCAAGCTGCTAATGTAGCCATTGGTAAGAACAATACCGCAAATCTTGGCTCGACAACGATGCAGGGTTCTACGGTAAAAGGTGCGGTCGTAAACATCGGTAATGCTGTACAGGCTGCTAATGTTGCTATCGGTAAGGGCAACACTGCAAATCTAGGTTCCACGACACTTAAGGATTCTACAGTAAAAGGTGCAGTAGTAAACGTAGGCAATGCTGTTCAATCTGCCAACGTGGCCATCGGTAAGAATAACACTGCGAATCTCGGATCAACTCAGATCAAAGGTTCAAACGTGAAAGGCGCGGTCATCAATGTTGGCAACGCCTATATGGGAGCAAACGTTGCCATTGGTAAAAACAATACAGCGAACCTTGGCTCCACCCAGATTCAAGACTCAAAAATTAAAGGCACCGTAGTTAATATCGGCAATGCTGCGGCCGCAGCTAACGTTGCTATCGGTAAAGGCAATACCGCCAATCTCGGATCAACTCAGATTAAGGGCTCAACGGTGAAGGGTGCAGTTATAAACGTGGGCAACGCTGCAGCGGCTGCTAATGTTGCTATCGGCAAAAATAACACTGCAAACCTTGGCTCCACCCAGATCAAGGATTCAAAGGTCAAAGGTACGGTGGTCAATGTTGGTAATGCCATCGGTGCGGCCAACGTCGCTATAGGCAAAAATACTACAGCCAATCTTGGCTCTACGCAGATCAAAGGCTCAAAGATTAAAGGTGCGGTTGTAAACATGGGTAATGTTGCAGGTGCTGCCAACGTAGCCATCGGCAAAAATAGTATAGCCAACATGGGTTCCACCACCATCCAGGACTCAAAAGTCAAGGGTGCCGTGCTCAATGTCGGCAATGTAGCCGGGGCGGCCAACGTTGCGATAGGCAATAGGAGCGTCGCCAACATGGGTTCCACTACCATCAAAAACTCCCGAGTTAAGGGCTCTGTAGTCAATGTGTCAAACATCGGTGCGGCGGCAAATCTGGCCATCGGTAAAAATACCAAAGCTAATATGGGCTCTATTTCCATGCGGGGTTCCAGGGTCAAGGGAGCTGTGGTCAACCAGGCGAATGTAGGTGCTGCAGCCAACCTCGCCATTGGAAAGAACTCCACCGCTAATATGGGCTCAATCCAGATGCAGAACAGCAAGGCCACGGGGGGAGTTGTTAACCAGGCCAATATAGGGGCTGCTGCTAATATTGCCCTGGGCAGGGGCAGTACTGCTAATATGGGTTCGATTCAACTTAAAAACGACAATGTTGGTGGCGCAGTTACCAACGTCAGTGCAGTAGGTCTCTCGGCTAATATAGCTTTCGGTTCGGGCTCGACATCAAACAGCTCCTCTATTTCATCTGACTGATAAAAATAAAGAGCAACAGATAAAAAACCCCGGAAAGCCGAAATTTGCTTTCCGGGGTGATTTATCACTACCAGGTAATGATAAATCACTCCCTCCCCCCGGCACAGTCACTTTTTGTCCCTTAGGTTCGCCTGATAGAGAAAACCTTACTCAGAGAACAAACACTCATTTTGACATGGCACGCTTTATGCTTGTTGATAGAAAAGTTTTCAATTCCACGATGGTGAGACAAATGGCAAACAAATTAGTTATTTCGATAGTAATCGGTATTACATTTATGGTATTGAATAGCGCAGCACACGCTGCCCTTCTCTTTAGTGAGGATTTTTCAGATCTCTCGGATTGGAAATCTGTTCATGGCCAGATAGTTTCCGATCCCACAGATACCTCAAACACCGTTCTTAACTTTAATCACACAAACAGCTGGGGCGACACCTTTTCTCCACTGCTGAATAACACAGACACCCGGTACTGGTTGACTCTTGATTATTATTCCACCGATCCAACGAACGCGAACGGTGGTGGTTTCATCGGCATCGATCCAAACGGGTTCAAAGATGGTAATACCTCCGGGGATGGAGGCCCCAACGGCACCCATATCTGGCTTATTGGCACTCCTGCTTATGGCAATCTCAACTACTTACCCCAGTCTAACAGTAGCTGGAAAAGTGCTGTGTTTTCATTCACCGTTCCTCAAGACTGGCACACTTTCAGCATGATGTTTGAAGATTTCCGAGGTGTATCCGGTGACGCTTATTTTGACAATATCAAAGTTTTTGACTCTTATCCTGTGCCCGAACCCGCCAGTTTAATTCTTTTTGGTTTGGGACTAATCAGTTTGACCGGTCTGGGTTTAAAGAAAAGGAAGCTGGCCAAGGCCATATATATTCCTGAAATCCCGGTAAAAAAATCCCACCAAAATGGGTTAAATTGAGAGAACTTTGGTTCCAGTCTTATAACCGGATCAACCCAATCCGCATCCACTGAGAGCTTAATACTCCCCAGCAAATATCAAACTGGACAGGCATGTTTTTCAATTGATCATACGGCGCTCTATCCTCTGCAAATTTCACTTTACCACTTTTTATCAAGTAAGTGTACAGATGAAAGGGGCCTGACTCTCAGGTGTCGGCAAGAATCTGAATCATTATGACCCTGCCACTGGCACAGTGTACGTCTCCTGCAAAGAGCTGCAGAGCCACGGTCACTTTTCGTCCCTTTATCTCGGTGGCCTTACCGCGAATAATGAGTTCTACGCCCATCGGGGTTGGTTTGTGATAATCAACAGTGAGAGAGGCGGTAACAAAACGTCCCACCGGTTCCCCTTTTTCATCAGCGGTTGCCACAGAAGCAGTCCCGGCGCCATGGCAATCAATCAGTGAAGCAATCATGCCCCCGTAAAGAAAGCCAGGTACACCACCTGTATAACAGGAGTCCGGTGTATAACGACAGACACACTCTTCGCCCTCCAGATAACTCTTGAGGTGCATCCCTTGCGGGTTCTTCTTTCCGCAGCCGTAACAATGTGCATATTCATCAAGATAGAGATCCTGAATAGGTTTTTCACTCATAACTGCCTCGTCATTTGGGCAAATGTTAGTGCTTAAGGTACTTATCCCGACTTATTTCCCGTTTACCGAGATTAAGTTTTCGAATTCTCACTGCTTCGCAAACCCGCCATCATCTGCGGAATTAAATCAATTTTTTCCTCGTCATCGCTATAAAAAATCTCCACGATACGACCGTTATACATAACCCCGATACGATCGGAAAGGGCAAGTGCTTCAGCAATATCTCCGGTTACCAGCAGGATTCCAGCGGCTTCCCGGGCTTTAAGAAGAAGATTCCATACATCTTCAGTTGCAGCAATATCAAGTCCCTGGGTGGGTTGCTCGGCCACAATCAGGCGCGGTTTACGAAAAAACTCACGTGCCAGTACCATCTTTTGCAGGTTGCCGCCGGATAACTGCCAGGCAAACGCATTGATATCCGGAGGGCGAATATCAAAATCTTCTATGACACGAACAGCTTTGTTTCGCGCTGTCTCTCTTTGCAACCATGGACCTTTGCAAAAACCATCACGGGTTGTAAGTAAAAAATTATCTAGCAGATCAAGGCCCTGACAGGTAGCAAGGCCCTGCCGATCTTCAGGGATATAGGAGAGGGCCTTATCCCATTCAGGGTTTTTAAAAAATCTGGCCCAATCCATGCCAAGGATTCGCACACGATCCCTTGTCGGTTTTTTCAGGCCACAAATTGTTTCTACCAACGGTTTCTGCCCATTACCGGCGACGCCTACAAGCCCGAGAATTTCACCCTGCCGCACACTAAGTGTAACCTCTTTCAAAACGGAATCACTGAGGCCGGTCACTTTCAGGACAATCTGCCGAGGTTCGAGAGGTTGCCGGTCAACTTTGAGCAATACTTCACGCCCAACCATTCGTTCTGCGAGTTCAGCCGTCGAACTCACCTTATCAGCTGCAATCTTATCAACTATCTGGCCACGTCGCAGAATGGCAATATTATCGGCAATAGCCATGACCTCATCGAGCTTATGACTGATAAAGACAATCCCTTTACCGAGTTCAATCATTTTTTTCATGGTAGCAAAAAGATTATCAGCCTCACGTGGAGTCAAAACTGCTGTGGGTTCATCAAAGATAAGGATACTGCTTTTGCGATGAAGCAGCTTCAAGATCTCAACCTGTTGTCGCTCACCCATGGAGAGCTCACTTATCCTGGCAGCGGGGTCGACATCCATTCCGTACAATTCAGCAAGATCACGTACAGCCCGACGCATTTCTTTCCATCTCAACCATGAAGCACCCTTCTGGCCAAGAAAAATGTTTTCGACAACTGTCATGGCATCAACAAGTTTAAAATGCTGATACACCATCCCGATGCCACCACTTATAGCTTTTTCCGTAGTGGAAAATACAACAGGCTGTCCCTGCAGATAGATTGTGCCGCTATCAGGTTGCAATTGACCAGCCAGGATTGACATCAGTGTGGATTTTCCGGCGCCATTTTCACCAAGCAGTGCGAGAATTTTCCCTTCTTCAATCTCAAGGGATACATCCTCGTTAGCATATACCGAGCCAAAAGATTTTGAAATATTCTCCAGACGTATCAGCGGGACAGCGCCAGTCATTGTCAATTTTTCTCCATCCCCGCAATTGGTGTAACAAACCGGGATTCGGTGTCCCATGGAAAAAGTATCCAGGTATCCTGACTCACCTCCGTAATAAATGTATCAACCTGAGGACGTCCAGCGGGCTTTGCGTACACCGTGGCAAAATGTGCTTTGGGCACCAACCCCTTAACGACTTCAGCTGTACGACCGGTATCGACTAGATCATCGATCAGTAACCAGTCCTCACCGTCCCCTTCCACGGTTTTAAGAATATCCGCGTCCCCTTTTTTATCTTTCCAGTCGTAGCTGGAAATACAGATGGTTTCAAGCAGACGGATATCAAGTTCTCGGGCAATAATTGCGGCAGGAACCAATCCGCCACGGGTAATGGCAATAATTCCTTTAAAATAATCCATATCCAACAGCCGCCAGGCAAGTGCCTTTGAATCACGATGCAATTGATCCCATGAAATTGGATATGTTTTACTATATTTATCATTTGTAGACATTAGATTACCTCATTGTACTGACGATATTATTCAGTGGGTTCAACGTTAACCCCGAGAGCTGCAGGTTCTTCACTTGTTCCTTTACGCCACGACGACAAAACAAGTACAAAAACAGTCAAAGCATAGGGAAGCATTAACAGTATCGACGACGATATCTGTGTTCCAGAGGCTTGCATCCGAAGCTGCAAGGCCATAATGCCCCCAAAAAGATAGGCCCCAAAGACAGCTCTACCCGGTCGCCAAAAGGCAAAAATTACAAGAGCCACGGCTATCCAGCCCCTGCCGGCTGTCAGATTGGTAGTCCAGAGGTGGGTGTAGGCAAGTGAGAGATAAGCCCCACCCAATCCCATAAAAAAACCACCTCCGACAATGCCAAGCCAACGATAAGCTATTACATTTAAACCAGTAGCCGTGGCCGCGGCCGGGTATTCGCCCGCAGCACGCAGACTAAGCCCAAAACGGGTTCTTGTCAAAAACAGTACCATAACAACAGGAATGCAATAACTCACATACACAAGGATATCATGCTGAAAAAAGACAGGCCCAAGAAAAGGAATAGATGAGAGAAACGGAACAGCAAAAGGTGAAAATCCGGGAGCGGAAAGACCTACAAAAGGCGTACCGATATAATTTGCAAGCCCTGCGCCTAAAATCGTCAGCGCCAGGCCGGAGACTACCTGATTGCCAAGAAACCAGAGACAGACAATACCATGGAGAGCAGTGGCAAGACTGCCAGCCACACCGGCTGCCAGAAATCCTAATGCCGGACTACCAGTGTATCGTGAAACAAGAAAACCGGTAAGGGCACCAATAATCATCGCACCCTCCACACCCAGGTTCAACACTCCTGATTTTTCGGTGAATATCTCACCAAGTGTGGCGTAGAGAATCGGTGTACCGGATTGCACCGCTGCGGCAAGAAGAGGAATGATGATCTCAGGACTCATCGTTTTTTCCTCCTTTCAAAACGATAATAAGTAAAAAAGCCACCAGCCAGAACTGTGAGCAGGATAAGTCCCTCAAGAATACCGCCAAAGGCCGCCGGTACCTGCAGATCGAGCTGCAGATTTTCAACACCAACCCGTAACCCCGCAAGAAGAATGGAGGCAACACCAATGCCCAAGGGGTTAAGACGGGCAAGCCATGCAACAACAATGGCCGTATATCCGTAGCCGACCATAATGCTTGGCTGGAGTCGATTAACCGTGGCTGATGCTTCGAGAAAACCAGCCCAACCAGCAAGGGCGCCACTCATTACCATCACCAAAATAACAAGACGGTCATAGGGAAGGCCCGCATATTTTGCTGCACGAACACTATCTCCTGCAGCCTTTACTTCAAAGCCAATTCTGGTGTATTTAAAAAATCCCCAGACCAGTACTCCAAGCACCAGGCAGTGAGCCAATCCCCAGTTAATGGTACTGCTCCCTATCTTCCCTACTATAGCTTGATCTGAAAAAGAGGGTGTCATTGGAAAACCAAAACTCGTTGGATCCTTCCACACCCCGTAGACAAGATAATCGAGAAAGAGAATGGCAATATAATTCAACATCAGGGTGACTATGATTTCGTTGGTCTTCAAGCGCTGCCGGAGTAAAGCAGGTATAAATCCCCACGCTCCACCTGCAACCATAGCCATACAGATCATAGCAGGGAGTAAGACAAATTTCGGCCAGTCCGGAAAAGTAAGAGCAACCCAAGTGGCTCCCACTGCTCCAAGGGCAAATTGCCCTTCGGCGCCGATATTCCAGATCTTTAACCGAAAGGCAACAGCCACGCCCAGCGAACATAAAAAGATAGGGATAGCTTTCAGTACACTGTCTTCCAACGCCCACCTGCTGCAAAATGCACCCTGAAACAAGGTAATAATGCCTTTTATAGGTGGCGTCCCTCCCAAAAAGAGAAGTACACCACTCAGCAGCAGAGAGAGTAACAATGCTGAAAATAAAACAAGACAGGCCCCCCAAAACCCGAGGGGTGCCTGTCTTTTTACAATACGTATTCCGACCATCTATCGTCGTTTATTTTTGCCAATTACGTGGCTTTTTATTTAGTGGTACCAACAACACCTTGCACAAACCATGTCATGCCAAGAAGATCTTTATCCGGGGCAGCAACGCCATCGGCTATTTTTACTTCACCCTTCTGATCTTTAATTGGACCGACAAAAACCTGTTTTTTACCCGATGCAATTTCAGCTTCCAGTGCTTTTACCTTATCCTTCACATTTTGGGGAACCATTTTACCAAAAGGAGACAAACCAACGATGCCTTCAGCAAGACCAGGCCAATCTGAGCTTGCCTTCCAGGTTCCTTTTCGAACCTCATCAACCATTTTTGTGTAATATGGGCCCCAATGCCATACAGGAGCTGTGAGATGAGCTTTGGGTGCAAAACTACTCATATCCGAGTTGTAGCCGATCGAATAGACACCTTTTTCTTCAGCAGCTTCCTGGGGACCGGGTGAATCCTGATGCTGAGCAATAACATCCGCACCAACATCCAGAAGCGACTTTGCAGCTTCTTTTTCAGTTGCAGGATCATACCAGGTTTTCGTCCAGACAACGCGAACAACCACGTCCGGATTAACGGATTGAGCACCAAGAGCAAAAGCATTGATGCCACGAATAACTTCGGGAATAGGAAAAGCAGCGACATAACCGAGAATATTTGATTTGGTCATGGAACCGGCAACAACCCCTGAGAGATATCTGGCCTGATACATACGACCAAAATAATTTCCCATGTTATCAGCCATTTTAAAACCGGAACAATGGAAAAAGGCGGTTTTGGGAAATTGTGCTGCAACTTTCAGCATCGGATCCATATAGCCAAAACTGGTGGCAAAAATAACATCATACCCTTTTCTCGCCATATTCAGCATAACCCGCTCGGAGTCAGGGCCTTCAGGAACCGCCTCGACATACGAAGTTGTCACACCTGGCATGGCCTCAACCGCTTGACGGCCGACATCATGGGCATACGAATATCCCGCATCTCCAATGGGAGAAACATAAACAAAACCAACCTTCATCTCTTTGTCTGCCGCAAAAGCCGAACAAACGCCGAGTGAAAGAATCACCACAAGCACTACTTTAAACAATCGCATCACTCTACCCTCCCTGAAAACCATAGCAAAAAATTAAAAACCGGTGCACACTGTATTAGATGATAAGCGCCCCGGAGAAGTTATAAAACCTGCTTCAGAAAGAGTTTTGCCCGTTCTTCCTGAGGATTTGTAAAGAAATGTTCTGGTGTACCCACCTCAACGACCTTCCCTTCATCCATAAAAATTACCCTGTCAGCAACTTCTCGTGCAAAGCCCATTTCATGGGTTACAACGATCATAGTCATACCTTCACGGGCCAACTGCTTCATAACATCGAGAACTTCACCTACCATCTCTGGATCCAGAGCTGAGGTTGGTTCGTCAAAAAGCATGACTTTAGGATCCATTGCCAAAGCGCGGGCAATGGCAACACGTTGCTGTTGTCCACCTGACAATCTTGAAGGATACTGATCAGCCTTTTCAGGAATCCCTACTTTTGCGAGCAGCATGCGACTTTTTTCATCTGCTGTTTTCTTGTCGCGCTTTCGTACCTTCCTCTGAGCAAGGGTCAAATTTTCCAGAACTGTCTTATGCGGGAAAAGGTTAAATTGCTGAAAAACCATGCCGACTTCGGCTCGAACCTTATTGATATTGGTCTTTTTATCAGCAAGATCAACGCCATCTATAATGACGTGACCTTCATCGAACATATCCAACCCGTTGATGCAACGCAAAAAAGTCGATTTACCCGAACCGGAGGGGCCGATAACAACAACGACCTCACCCTTTTCAACTTCTGTTGAGACTCCATCTACCGCTCGAATAGTCATGCCGTGACTGTGGAAAACTTTAACAACATCTTTGGCTTTAATCACTGACTGCGAGCCTCCTCTCCATATAATAGACAATTTGCGACAACAGCGAAGTGACCAACAGATACATAGCGGCAACAACCATCCATATTTCAAAAGGTGCAAATGTGGAGGTAATTATTTCCCGCCCTGATTTTGTCAAATCTGTAATGGCAATAACCGAAACCAGGGAGGAATCCTTTACCAGGCTAATAAACTGACCGGAAAGCGGTGGCAGAATTTTCTTGAAAGCCTGGGGGAGAATAATTTCAATCATCGTCTGCGATACTGTCATGCCAAGGGATCTGGCCGCCTCCATTTGTCCTTTTGGGATGGCCTGAATACCAGCACGGACAATTTCAGCAACATACGCTCCAGCAAAAAGAGCCAGTGCCCCGACACCACAAACATTACGACTCAGATTAAAAACAGTTCCGAGGAAAAAGTAGGCAATAAAAATCTGAACGAGAAGAGGTGTTCCACGAATACACTCTATATAAATAATTGCCAGACTGCGCAGAGTAAAGTTCGACGAAATTTTCGCAAGGCCGGTGACAAGCCCGAGCACCAGTGCAAAAACACTTGCAATTGCAGAAAGCCACAGGGTCGTCCATAAGCCCATCATTAAAGGACCCAGCCGCCATTGTCTGGTGAAACCGACCGTATCCCCTTCAAAGAGACTTTCTCCCTCTGATACTTTAAGTTCATCGGAGTCGACCGTAACCTCAACCTGTTCCTGAGTCTCTGACAGCAGGACTACTGTTGTGGATTTACCGCTCTTTTTTATAACTGAAACAGTCCCGTCAAAAGGGATTTTTTGAGCATCTTCGGCATGATATAGAAAATATTGTGGTACCCTGTACCATCGCCATTTATAGTCAATCTTACTGACTGCGCCCCAGGTGCCGGCAGCCGTCCCGAGAAGGATAACTACCAGCAAAAGTTTCCAGGGCCACCCGTTTTGTGTGGCATTCAAAATATGGATTCCTTTTCGTTACTGGATTTCTTTCAACCAGGTTTCGTCCTGGAACCACTTGTGATAAATTTTCTCGTAAACGCCATCATATTTGACCTGGCTCATGAAATTATTCAACCAGTTCAGGAAATCAGGATCGTCTTTACGAATACCCCATGCGAGAGGCTCTTTGGTAAAAGGCTGATCCAAATGGACAATTTTGCCTTTTCCTTTCTGACCAACAGCAATAACATTAAAGGGAAGATCATAGACAAACGCATCAATCTTACCATTCACCAACTCAATAACACCTTCCTGCTCAGTTTCATAAGAAATGTATTTGGCCTTGGGAATCATACGTTTGGTAGCCTGCTCTCCAGTGGTTCCTAACTTGGAGGCAACGGTGTATTTAGCATTATTAAGATCTTTATACGATTTCACTTCACCTTCGAGATCTTTTTTCAAAAGGATTGTCTGACCAATGAGAATATACGGAGTAGCAAAGTTGATTGTCATATTTCTCTGTTGGGTCAACGTCATACCGGACATAATGATATCAAACTTATCCGTCATCAGGGCAGGGATAATGCCATCCCATGCAGTGGAAACGAGCTCCAGCTCAACGCCCATGCCTTTTGCCATACGTTTTGCCATATCAACATCAAAACCGATAATCTCGCCTTTTTGGTTTGTCAATTCAAAAGGCATATACCCGGGTTCCATACCAACCCGCAACTTGCCACGCTTCTGAATGCCTGCCAGAGTATCTCCAGCAACAACAGAGCCTGCAGAAAATGCCATAACAACCAGTGCTATCGCAAAAAACAGTGAAAGTTTTTTCATCCTCATCTCCTTTTTCAATTAATAAATGTCAAGGGGCTTTAACATCCCCCCAACCCTACTCCTAAAAAATCCACCAAGCCCCCTCTGCGTAACAAACTCCTTAGTAAAACTCAAGAAGAATCTCGCTTGAAACAAAGGTTGTTGCGCCATCTTTTGGCGCTCTACATGGATTTCTAACACTTCTTTCTAACACTTCAAATGAGGTACATTTCCATCGGAATTTTTCCGGAGCCAATCTCATCAAAAAGGTTTTTTTCCTGCGAAACAATTATCTGCGGGATATTTTCGAAGAGATAGTATATGTTTGCTGCGACGATAGCGAGTATCATATCATTTTCACCAATGAGAAAATATTGAAAACAGATAATGCTTTATTCACATACCTTGCACTTACGACTGCCGTAATCTGCTGGGGACTCTCCTTTGTTGCAACCAAAATCGCACTATTAAGCTTTACTCCATTTTGTCTCATCTTCTTTCGTTTTTTCACTGCGGCACTTTTTTTCGTTTTTCTTCTCAGGAAAACCGGACTTCCTGAAATGACCAAAAAGAACGTCAAATCCCTTCTTCTTCTCGCCATAATGCAGCCAGGTCTTTATTTCACCTTTGAAACCATCGGCCTTCAGTATACCTCAGCCACCAAGACATCTCTTATTATCGCCACTATTCCAGTTGTAGTTCTTCTCCTTTCCTCTATTTTTCTTAAAGAGCGTATACGAAGAATCAACACCATAGGCATCACTCTCTCTCTAGCCGGAGTTACGCTCCTGGTATTTGGCGGACACGGACAGACGAATCTACAGGGAATGCTGATCGGCGACCTGATGATTCTTGGCGCAGTGTTCTCGGCTTCCATCTATATGATTATGACCCGTCGACTTGGTCAGTCCATATCACCTGTACAGATCACCGGTATACAGATAATTTTGGGTGCAATCATGTTTTTCCCAACCTTCCTCTGGGATCTGCCCAAATTACACTGGAATGAAATACGGATGGACTCTATAATTGCTGTAATTGGTCTGACCGTTTTTGCCACAATAGGAGCTTTTCTCTGCTATAATTATGCCTTAACGAAAATTCCTGCTGCCCGTGCGGCGGTCTGTATAAACGGCATTCCACTCGTTACCGTCTTCGGAGCATGGATTCTTCTTGGGGAAACTCTGTCAATGCTGCAATTTGCTGGAGGCGGTATCGTACTCATTTCCGTTTTCCTCGCCAACCATACACCAAAATCTTCGCATGCAAGTCCTGTTGCGCATGGCTAACAAAAGAGTTAACGTATTTGTGTCAATTGAAACATCAACCCTGTAACACTCCATAAAGTTCCCACAGAAAAGGTCAATACTATGAAAAATGTTCTTATATCCGGTTCCCTTGCTTACGACAGGATCATGAATTTTCCTGAAAAATTTGCGGACCATATCCTTCCTGACAAAATTCACAACCTCAATGTTTGCTTCCAGGTAGATGGCGTAACAGAAAATTATGGCGGTACCGCCGGTAACATTGCCTATGCTTTGAAACTCATGGGCGGTTCACCTTTTATTTCTGCAACAATAGGTAGTGACCACCATAAATATTTTGAATGGATGGATAAAAACACGATCTCCAGAGAAGGTATTAAGACGATAGAACAGGAACTGACAGCCGGTGCCTACATTACCACCGACAGTAACAATAATCAGATCACCGGCTTTAACCCAGGTGCAATGAAATACACTTCTGAGCTGGATTTTGCCTCACTTGACCAGAACGAGACATTGCTGCTTGTCTCACCCGGTAATCTTGACGATATGATTAACTATCCCCGTCAATGTAAAAAAGCGGGCATCAAGTATATTTTCGATCCAGGTCAAGCCCTTCCCGTACTTCAGGCCAAAGATCTCGTGGAGGTAATCACCGACTCTATGATGCTTATAGTCAACGATTACGAGTTCAACCTTATCATGGACAAAACAGGCCTTGACAAAGATGGCCTGCTGGCCCTGCCGGAAACAACAATTATCACATTGGGAGAAGCTGGTTCAGAATTATATTTGAGCTCTGGCACAATAAAAATCCCCACAACAAAGGCTGATGTTGTCGTTGATCCGACCGGGGCCGGTGATGCCTATAGAGGTGGATTGCTCAGTGGACTGCTTCAGGGCATGGGAATTGAGGACAGCGCACTTCTCGGCAGCGTCTGCGCTTCATTTGCAGTCGAGTGCAATGGCACCCAGGTGTACAGCTTCACTGCTGCTGATTTCGAAAAACGGCTGCAACTGGTAAAAAAGCAACAGTAACTTTATTTCAAGGATTTTTGCAAAGGGCAGGACGTATCTTCTATATCCTGCCCTTTGCGGTACTGATCCAGCAACTTCAAGGACGAGATGGCAAGCTGTCTACGAACCTCTCTTCTTTGTCCTTTTACCCGAGGGATACTCATTCTGTCGTAATTGGTTGTCTTATGTCGCAACCAGGCAATCACTGCGGCGCGTGCACGTTCGGCCGGTGGAATACGCTTGGTGCGTGCCACTGTCCCACTGCCCACCGGTGTTACAAATTCGGTTACTTCACGAGCAAATTTATCACCAAGGGTCTTATAACACTGGTGGAAATCAAGAAATTCAACCACTTCCCTGAAAAAAAGATCTACATATTCTTTCTGCTTTTTATCTCTTGCTACTCGTGCCTGCGCTCGCTTTTTTGCATACTCAGGAGTTGCCCGCATAACAGCAATTTCTTTTTCTGCAGTAACAATATGTTCTTTACCTGCCCATATCCCCTTTGACATAAGGCGTCGCCTGACTTTAACCTGCACAAGCCACGTCGGCCCCATGGCTTTAACACGCTTTGTCAAAGTTGCGTCTCCAGGAGGCAGAAGAGCCCAGTCATCAGGGGGGATAAGCACATCTCCCTCCTCCGTTACAACCGTACCCGGACTTCTGCCGGGCTTAACAATACGATTTATAGTCATTGATCCAAAATTTTATGTACCCTGCGGGTAGGGGAGCATCATTCGACAATATTGTTTTCATGAAATACTCCTTTTCCTACTCCAGAGTAAGTACAAAAAAACTGTCTGGGAATATATTTTACATCATACCCCTATCCGCGCTCGACGTTAAGCAACGGCACAGTCGCCAGGAACATTCGCATTTGTCTTACCTTCTTTTGTATCTTTCAGCAATACCTTATCATCGGCAAAAGTAGTACCACATGCCTTCTCGAACTCAGAAATAAGGTCGGGAATTGTAAGAGAATTTTTGGCTTTTGCATCAAGGTCAAGAATGATGTTGCCTTTATGCATCATAATAAGCCTGTTTCCAACAGCCAATGCAACTTCCATGTCGTGGGTTACCATCATTGTTGTAATTTTTTCCCGGTTCACAACATCGGTTGTCAACTTCATGACGGTCTGAGCTGTTGTTGGGTCAAGGGCTGCGATATGTTCATCGAGAAGAAGAATCGCAGGTTTACTGATGGTTGACATGACCAGTGACAATGCCTGTCTCTGCCCTCCGGAAAGTGTTCCAACCTGTGCATTTAGCCGGTACTCGAGCCCAAGTCCCAAAGGCTCCAGGGCTTTACAAAAATGTTCTCGCCTGCTTTTGTTAATGGCGTTTCGAAGCATCCTACATTTACCGCGCGAATACGCAAGCGACAAATTTTCTTCAATGGTGAGATTTTTTGCAGTTCCCACAGAGGGATCCTGCCAGACCCTGCCAGTAAAGGCTGCCCGTTTATATTCCTTTAGGCGTGTTACATTTTTTCCACGTATTATTATCTTTCCGCCTTTTTCTGGTGGATACATTCCTGCTACCAAATTAAGCAAGGTCGATTTACCGGCTCCATTACTACCAATGATTGTCACAAAATCCATTGGATTTACGACAAAATTCAGGTCGTTAATAGCGGCAACTTCATCCATGGTTCCAGGAAAAAAGACTTTTTTGATACTTTCCAGCCTAAGAATCGATTTATCGTTTTCTGAACTCATTTTTACACTCTCCTTACAACCTTGGGGCAGGGGGAACCCATTCACCACGGGCCATTTTTTGAAACAGTGGAATAGTTAAAGCTATAAGAACCATAAGTGAAGTAATGAGTCTGAGATCTCCGGGTGGCATACCGAGTCTCAGTGCGAGAGTAAGGATAAGCCGGAAAAGGAAACTACCCCCAAAACAGGCAAGCAACATACCAATAACGCTTTTAGGTCTGAAAATAGCATTGCCAATAATTGCGGAAGCAAGAGCGGTGACGATAATACCAATGCCCATACTGACATCAGTAAACCCCTGATATTGAGCGACAATAGCACCTGTCAGAGCAATCATGCCATTAGCAATACCACAACCAATAAGAATATTTTTATCAGTATCGGCCCCGACACCGCGTACCATTTGCTCATTGTCCCCGGAGGCACGGAGTGCTAAACCAATTTCGGTATGCAAAAACCAATTTAAAAGAAACAGACACGTCAGTGCAAAGGCACCTGCAACAACAACTGCCAGATACATTTTACTCAACCCGATCACATTGCCAATCAGGTCAAAAACGGTATCATGCCTAAGCAAGGCAATATTAGGGCCATCCATGATTTTGAGGTTTACTGAATAGAGACCAACCATCATCAAAATCCCGGACAACAGAGCCGTCACCCTCAATTTGGTGTTGATAAACCCTGTTACAAACCCCGTAAAAGTGCCCACAATAACCGCACCAAAAGTTGCGAGAAACGGATTCCATCCGGCGTAAACAATTAAGGCCGCAGCGACAGCTCCTCCCATGGGAAAACTCCCCTCCATGGTTAAATCCGGAAAATCAAGAACACGAAATGTAATAAAAAAACCTATGGTCAAAAGCCCATATGCGAGACCTTCATACAGGGAAACAGAAAGAATATTGATAAAAAAATCCAATGGATACCTCCAAAATCAGTAACTTCTCCAAAAGTGTTGGTAAAGTCCATTCTAACCGTCGCATAGCATCTTACGAAAATCTTTAACCAGTGGAAGGCCATACATAGCTTTTATTGAAGTGAGTTGTTTTTGTGTTTTGTTGTA
>CAMZKN010000072.1 GCA_947311315.1 uncultured Desulfobulbaceae bacterium
ACTATGGCATGGTTACCATGAGTTTCAATATATGTGTCTGGGTTTTGCGTTGCTGGACGAAGAGAACTGACATGTCCAGCTCCTTTTTATGGGTAATAGGCAGCGCTAGGTGTCTCAAAGCAGGGTCATTCTAGTGAGAATGAGGAAATGCTGGAACAAGGGAAAACCACAAGTGAGTGGATACAGCGCCCTGCCACATCACCTTGGATGCATGCTGATAATATACCTCAGGTTCGTGAGATCATTTTTTTAAAGCTGATGAAAAAATTGTTTTCTGTAATGAAAAATGATATCAGCCAGACTTTCCATTTGTTACGAAGTTTTTTTTCATGAAAAAGATGTTGCGATTGTCAAGTTTGAAAGTCTGGAAGGCTTCACCCTCCCTTTTGGAGGAAAGCTTAATTCCAAAAACAGATGGATCAAGTGGAGCGTTGTCATTTCTATCATTGCATGGGATGGCTTGGCAGCTGTATATTACAGCACAATGGACTTGAACAAAGGGCGCCCGTGCAAAGATACCCGTTTGGTAATAGGTGTGCTGATAGTTTCATATCTATATCGAATTCCACGCGATGATGTGAGGTTAAAGGGTATTTCTTTTTAGAGTGATTGTAGTCATTTAAAGAAAATTTGGGATAAAGTGTTCTTGACGAAGAAAATAGAGTCACTCCTGTAGTTCTGCTTCAGGAAATTCAAAACGAGCGTTCAAAAGTGCTAAATCAAATACGTGAAACTGATAGCTGAATAATCTGTTGAGGTAGATTTTTTTGTGTCTTTGATTATACTGTCCGTTTTAATGGTTAATCGAGAATATGTTTCTAAATTTTAAAATTGCTATTTTCAATGCGTATAGTTTACCTCTATTTGCCAGGCAGACTGGCTCGGCTTCCAGATCTTCGTGCTGGTCGTATTCCAACCGAATTCTTTTATGGTGCTCCAGAACTTGAAGCCCAGGGGCACGATGTCAAATATGTAGATGTTCATGATGTTCCGGCGGTTAACAAATTACGAGTAGCTACTGAACTTCTGTTTAAACAAAAATACCTACCTGCCAAGGTCTATTTCGCGATTCTTTTAGGAGTGAAAAAAAATCTGCCTGCTGTCCGGGATGCTGATGTGGTTATAGCAACAGTACCAGGTATTGCATTTTCCCTTGCCATTTGGAATTTTTTTAGGGTGATTGAATTACCTCGTTCATTTATTGCGATCCATTGTGGTTTGTTTAATTATCCTCAGAACGGAGTGAGGCAGATACTTTCTCGGCGTTTGTTTTGCTATATGCGGACGCATTTGTTTGGTGAAGGAGAATTGAAGGAAATGAAATCGAGTTTTCGTATACCAGCAGAGCGAATAGAAGTGAATTGTTTTGGGGTGGATGAAAAATTCTGGTCGCCATCACAAGATGGGGGGCGAGATGATTATATTCTTGCTGTTGGAAATGATTCCAGGCGAGATTATAAATTGCTTGTTCAGGCGGCACGCAACATAGATAAGAAAATAATGCTTTTGACTAAACGTGATTTGCCACCAAATCTGCCTGATAATGTCAAAGTATTGAACGGTTCCTGGCATACTCGGGAAGTGGGAGATGATGAACTACGTGAGCTATACCGTAAAGCTTTTTGTGTTGTCGTGCCATTGACAGAATCCATTCAACCTTCCGGGCAAAGTGTGACGTTGCAGGCGATGGCATGTTGTACACCTGTTATCTTGACTCGCACCCAAGGGTTGTGGGAAAACAAAAATCTACAACATCGTGAAAACATTTTGTTTACTGAGGTTGGAAACATACAAACTTTGATCGATTCCGTTAGGTTACTTGGTGAAAACAAGGGCGTATGGCATAAGTTGAGTAAAGCTGGGCGTCAATATATTCTGCAGTATGGGTGTATTGGTCAGTTTGCAGGTCGTATAGAAACTGCTTGTAAAAAGGTGTTAGAAAATGAGTAAGTTAGAGCATGATGCTGCCGCAGCTGAACTGCGCCAACAGATGAGTACTTTTGAAAAACCCTGGTATAAAAGTTGTTCTGACCTTCTACGTGAGAAACAACTTAGTGGATTAAAATGCTTGGATCTTTGCAGCGGGAATTGTGAATATTCAAGGATTCTAGCTGATGAGCATGGTATGGAGGTGACTTGTGCTGATTACATCTCTACACACCTTCGGCAGGCGAGAGAGGAAGGATTCCCAACGATTGAAATAGATCTTGATGGCGGTGCGGAATCTGTTGACATGGCAGGAAAAGCCCATGGCACCGAGTTTGATTTAGTCGTAAACCTTGCAGCAATTGAACATGTCTTCAACTCTGACAATCTTCTACGATATGCCCATACGGTGTTGAAGCCAGGTGGCTTGTTTATGATAAATACACCCAATATAGATTTTCTGGCATATAGATTGTACTCTGCCATTAGTGGAAATAGACCGTACGGCGAAGGGCACCATGTTCGTTTTTGGGATTATCGATTTTTAAGGACAAACTTACACTTTAATGGATTTGAGATTATTAAGGACTTTCGACATTTTTATTCCCTTCCTGAGGAGATTCTTCTTCGTGCTTTCAAGAATAGAACATGGATCTCTCGACCTGTTTCGAGGCTGTTTTACTTTTGTTTTCTTTTTCAACGTTTTGGACTGACAAAGGGATTGGCAAGTGATGAATTGACAGTTTTATGTCGGAAAGAAGATGTTTTACCATTAAGTTTTAACTACCCTCTGGTGAAAAATTTTCTTGAGAACTCCACTGACCCAGTTGCTAAATCACAGGGATTAACCCGGCTTCGGTTGGCTCAGGAGAAGGGATGGTTGAAAGAGCACCCTTACATGTCACGTCTCGTCGACGAGCACAGTTGATAATACCAGGCTTTAGTATATGATTGTTGATTCTGTTGTTTCAAAAAAGCGTAAAATTGTAGGTATTGTGCTGATTCGTAATGAAGAAACCTATATCGCAAGGGTGTTAAGGAATTTTCTGAATTTTTGTGACAAAATTATCGTGGCTGATAATCAGTCCTCTGATCGTACTGCGGCAATAGTTCAAACAATATCAAATGAATATGATGATAAACTGGAGTATCATGTTGTACGTCGACCTAGTGCGTCACACGATTTAATCAGTGACTATGCGGGTGATGATGTCTGGATATTTGCAGTTGATGGAGATGAGTTATATGACCCGTCTGGCTTGGTTGCATTGCGGGAGAGAATTTTAAGCGGAGAATTTGAAGATCAATGGATGATTCTTGGAAATGTTTTAAATTGTGTGGAGTTGAACATTGAAAAGAAATACGCCAAAGGATATCTTGCTCCTCCTTGTCGCAGTATGACAAAATTGTATAATTTTTCTGTAATTGAACGGTGGGATGGGCCATGTCCAGAGCGTCTTCATGGTGGAGTTATTACTTTTAAAACAGGATTCTCTAATACAAGTCGCTTGTATCTGTATAAAGAAATACCGTGGGAAAATTCCTGCTTTCGCTGTTTGCATCTCTGTTTTCTTCCCCGCAGCAGTAAGGAACAAGCTTTTTCGGGCGAATTGACAATCAGGAAGAATATAGCAGATCGATTAGCTGAAGGTATGTTGATTCGATGTTCCTCCCGGGTTAAAAAGTTACTGGGTATTAAACAAAAATCTCCCTGGAAACGAGAAAAATATATGAAAGGGGACTTGGTGACTTGCGATATAAGTTCTTTTCTTTTATGAAGTCTGATTTGTCTAATGGTTTAATGAATAATCCCCTGCGAATATACGTTATTGGTAAAGATGCCTGGGCACTAGGAACTGAATATCGTTTGGCCAAGGCATGTTTGTCGACTTTTGCCACTATTGTCGATACGCCGTCTGACGCTGATTTTATTCATACTGTAGACGTTGAAGATACCTCTGCCAGAATTTACCGTGGAGAGTTTATACCAACTAAGCCTATAGTTGGCGCGGTAAATAACCACCCAACCAGGCTGGTCGAGTGGCCGGGATTTGTTCATACAGCATCTCGGTATATGTACCTTGTACCTCAGTCAACTTTGGCTGCAACCGATATGCAGCGTCTTGCTTTGAATTTCCCTTGCAGGGCACGAATTGCTACGGATGCTGAATCGTATTTTGCAATTGAATCTGATAATTTGGAGTTAATCCGTTTTCGTCAGCGAATTGGACTTTGTGATGATGCGTATATTATAGGACTGTTTCAAAGAGATTCAGAGGGGCGTGATCTTACTGTGCCTAAACGTCAGAAAGGGCCAGATATTTTTCTTTCGCTGATGCTTCTCTTGCAGAAACAGTTGGCTGACGGTAAGTTTCATGTCTTGCTTGGTGGCCCACGTAGGCATTGGATTCGAAATGCTTTTGAGCAGCACGATATTCCTTATACTTTTGTGGGACAGGAGATCAAGGGTGACGATTATCCTGACAATATTCTTGATAAACAAACAATGTGTTTGTTGTATAACCTGTTAGATCTATACGTGATACCTACACGATGGGAAGGTGCTCCACGGCAGGTTTTTGATGTTTTAGAGTGTGGTAGAAAAATTATTTCAACACCTGTTGGCATTGCTCCCGATATTTTGCCGCCTGGATGTGTATTTGATTCATTGAAGCAGGGTGTAGACATCATAAGGCGGGATATGGAGTCCGGTTATTTAGAACAGTTTATCCAGCCGGCAAAAGAGACTGTCCAGACGTTTCATTCCATTCAGAGTGCTGGGCAAGAGTGGGAGAAAGTGTATAAAAAAATTTCGCAGCAAGAAGGTGCCTGTGGTGGCATGTCATTTAAGAGCTTAAAAAAAACCTCCTTTGGTGTTAATACTCTTTCACCTTTTTGTTTTAAACCCGTTTCATTTTTACTGGAGAAAACGAGGTTGGGTCAAATGAAAAAATATCGATTTCCTAAAAAAATTGGAGTTATTGGTATTCAGGCCCAAATCGGATTGTTTTCTCGGCTTAGTGACAAACTAGGTAAATTGGGAGTGAAGGTTAAATTTAATAGTAATGTCGAGACCTTGATTGTATTATGGAATATTCATCTGGATAATTTCAAGTGCTTATCTTCATATGCTGGTAAAAGAATTATTCTTGTTTTAGACGAGATGTGTTGTACTCAACTGTTACAATATGACCAGAATGGAAATAAAAGATTGGCTGTTCTGGAAATAGCAGAAATGACGATTGTGACGAGTGATGTTGACCTTGCACGGTTGAGGCAGGCTGATATAAAGATTAGTAATCCAATGGTGGTTCGGTTTCCTCCAATCCCCTCGTTAGTTCGGTCAATTCCTACAAAAACACGGTGTTCTTCGCACGAAGTTAAATGTCTGGTCTTTGTCGATCACGATGCGAAGTGGAGCTTTGAGTGGCTTCAGGCATTAAAGCAACAGGCTGGTATTTATTGTACTGTTATTAACAATATTAGCTCGGGTTGGCTGCAAAAGACGGAGCAGGATCGGGTTGCTGTTGCAAGAGAAAATGATTTTATGGTTATTCTATCCTCTCAAGTGGATAGAGTGACGGTGGGCGAGTTGTTGGCCTGTGGTTTGCCCTGCCTGTATGCTGAAATTTTACATGGGGTTAAGTCTCTTGTTGGTATGGCTGGCCTTGGTGTTGATAGTCTTGAATCATTTGTAGATGGGGTTGGAACATTACGTGACCATTACGAAATTTTCTCGCACGCAATATCATTACCATCACTTGACGAGTCTGCTATGGTCTTGGCAGATATTGTGTATAACACGTTTTGTCTGAATAAGGTGTCGAAAATACAACGACAAAAGTGTGACGTGCAAAGAATAAAGAAAAAACTGACTGAAACTTAAAGGATAATTGAGAGGAATTGTGTATGGGAGTAAGAATTTCAACATTGTCTGATCTGTTGCGGGTTTGTTTTGTACGCAGGATAATGGGTCAAAAGGATCGGTTAATTATTAGTTTGTGGCATGATTTCCACAAGCCACCCTATGGCGGTGGGAATCAATTTTTCCTTGCTTTGAAAAAAGCATTTGAAGAGCGTGGTTTGTTGATTGTGAATAATCTTCTTTCTCCACTCGTAAATGTTCATATTTGCAACTCAGCCTGGTTTGATATCAAGCAGTTTGAGAAGTTGTCCAGAAAATATCCCATCAAAATGATCCACAGGATTGATGGTCCAGTGAGTTTGTATCGTGGAAATGGGATGGAAGAAGATAAAAAAATTCATTGGCTGAACAAACAGTTCGCTTCAGCTACGGTTTATCAATCTAAATATTGTCTAGACAAAAGCAGGGAACTTGGTCTTGAGGCAATTGGACCAGTTATTATCAGTAATTCTGTAGATGAAAATATTTTTCATGCCAGAGGGAGAATTGAGTATTCTTCAGGTCGAAGATTAAAAATCATATCCTGTGCCTGGTCAGATAATCCTCTTAAGGGGGGGCCGTTATTTAAATGGTTGGATGAGCATCTTGACTGGAGTAGATTTGAATATACATTTGTCGGACGGGTGAATCAGACATTTAAGAATATCAACCATATCCCTCCACAAGGTTCAGAAGAATTGGCAGGCCTTTTACGTCAGCACGATATGTTTTTGTCAGCCAGTCAGCATGAACCATGTTCGAATGCATTGCTTGAAGGTTTAACTTGTGGCTTGCCAGCATTGTATCGTAACGAAGGTGGCAACTCTGAACTCGTTGGAGCGGGTGGAGTTGCTTTTGTGGATGAAAAAGATGTTTTGGTAAAACTTGATGTTTTGGCAAATGGGTATGAGGGTTACAGAAAAGCAGTGAATGCAAATAAAATGGAAAATATTGTGGAACAATATATTACTTTAATCAAGGATGTTGTTGGGTAAAGGGATTGCGATGTTTCAGTTGCGATTTTAAAGATTTTGTATTCTGGAGATTGATGAAGATTTTAGATCATCTCAACCTATGTTATATATGGGTGAGAACATATCTTCGCGAGCACTTGCGTTGGACAGCAAAAAAGTGCTCAAACGCCTCAGATGTTCGAGTTTTTTATGGTTACGAGACACTAGCTGGTACAGATCAACAGGTTTTTGGGGGCTTGGTTAAATTACAGGATCTTCAACCGTATTTCCCAAACCGGATTAATACCCCTAATGTTCTATATCTGGTAAGTAGTGCGTTGCCGTATTTTCCTGTCCGTATGGCTGGGATGGCAAAAAAAGCTGGAGCAAAACTGGTGATAAATCAAAATGGTGTCGCCTATCCCGGCTGGTATGGGGATGGATGGGAAAAGCAGAACCAGCCGATGAAGGAACTGCATTCACTTGCTGATTATATCTTTTATCAGAGTAAATTTTGCAAGAATTCTGCTGATGAGTTTCTGGGAAGCCGGGACTCCGGATATGAAATCCTGTATAATCCAGTTGACACCAGTTACTTTTGTCCCGAGCAAAAGGCGGTTTCTGACGCCCAAGTTTACACAGGTAACAGGGATGATACGGTAACTTTGTTGTTGGCCGGAAGTCACTGGAGTTCTTATCGGCCTTTGGTTGCAGTGGATGTTTTGCAATTGCTTACAGAAACTGGGAAGTATAATGTTGTTTTAAAAATTGCCGGAAGGTTTTGTTGGACTGCTGACCCTGCTGCTGGGGAAAAACAAGTATTGGATTATGCCGTTGAGTGTGGAGTTGCTGATAAACTTCTGATCAGTGGCTCCTATAGTCAAAATGAGGCTGTTACCGTGTTGCGTAGCAGCTCTATTTTATTGCACACTAAATATAATGACCCTTGTCCCCGGCTTGTTGTCGAGGCAATGTCCTGTGGGCTCCCTATTGTCTATTCGGCAACAGGGGGAGTGCCGGAATTGGTTGGGCGTAACGCTGGTATTGGGGTGACCGGGCCATTGAGCTGGCAAAAGGATTATCCCCCGCATGCGGAGGATCTTGCCGTTGCCGTTGAGGGAGTTCTTGGCGATTTCGTAGCTTTTTCTCGAGCTGCTCGCTCACGTGCTGTTGACAAATTTGATGTTAGGCCATGGATCAAACGTCATAAGGAAATATTTAGTGAACTGTTATAATTTCAGTAGCTGACCTACCGATTAGGAATAAATGAACAATGACGAACTCATAAGAAAGATTCAGCAGAAACGGTTAATTTTTACTGTAACTACTGGTCGAAGTGGTACAGCTTATTTGGCTAGTATTTTTGGTTTTGCCAGGATGGTATACAGTGTTCATGAACCATCTCCCGAATATGCAGATGTCTTGCGGTTGGTTCAGACAAATTCTGAGCGGGCTCGAGAATTTCTTCTGACTAAAAAACTTCCTGTCATCCTTGCGACTCCCTCGGATATTTATGTGGAAACAAGCCATTTGGCCTGTAAAGGTTTTCTGGAACCTCTGTTAGAACTTGGGGTTGTGCCGGATCTTATTATTCACCGTAGAGCACCACGGGATGTTGCACTAAGTATGTTAAAAATGGGAACCATACCGGGTAGAAGTGATAAGGGTTTGAGATTTTATCTCAGTCCGGCAGATCCTGGAGTCTTTGCACCATCAAATTGGCATACTCTGCATGATTATCAGCTTTGCTACTGGTATTGTCTTGAGATAGAGAGACGGGCGGGTAACTATAAACAACTCTTTAAAGAGGCTGGTGCTAGAATTAGCGAAACGACCTTGGCAGGATTAAAGACATTTGACGGCCTGACTGATTGTTTTACGGATCTTGATTTGCAGGTGAAGTATCCAGGCTGGCTTAGTCGGTTGCGTTTTTTACGTAGTGCGCGAGTTAAAGTGAATGAATCACGAGAAACTAAGAAAGATATTAGAATACCAAATAACATTGATGACCTGGAAGCAGCTTTACTGGAAACTATTGAAACGTCTGTTTTTAATGGATCTGTTTAGTCGGTGCATGACCGGAGGTGACTGCATCAGCAGGCTGAGAAATATATGTGCGAAGGATGTTTGCGATATTTTGTAAGAGGTATGCCGTACATATACTAATAATGAAGTAGGCAAGGTACTCGAGATAGTGTCCGTAATTGAAGGTCTTGGCTGAAGTTTGATTGAGCATACTGCTTTTAAGGAGCATTTCTCCCAGTCTGAAAACTATCTGTTTATGGACGAGATATATTTCCAGACTTAGTGCTCCGCAACAGGATAAAAGAAAGAGAAGTGGGGGAGGGACAATATCTAACATTATACTTGCAAAGAGACACAAGGGAGGTGTCCCAATGGCAAATAGATAGTATTCCAAGCCATAACCCGCAATGTTGAAGTGATTAAACATCAGGATTAGGAGCATCCCAAAGGAAAAGGCGAATGCAGCAATATTACATGCTACGGTTTGTTTTGTTAAAAATTGACTGCTGTTGAAAGAGTTGTAGCTTACGTGGGAGCCGATAAGAAAAATCGGAATTCTTGTCAAAAAACTTGTGAAATGGTCATTGTTGTTTGATATCAAGATAATAGAAAGAATAAATGCTGTGGCTGACGCCAGAAATATGAGCTTTAGTTGGTATTTCAGGTAGTATCGAAAAAAGAGTGGGTAGACAATATAGAGAGAGAATATTGAAGGAATAAACCAGTATAGTGAAGAATTGTCGAGCCAAAAACCAATTGTTGTTATGCTCAGCAATATGTCTCGAAGTGTTGTTTTTCCATTAATTATGAAGTCGATGGTGAAAAAGAGACTTGTAGCTATAAAGTAGGCTGGATAGATAACAAAGAATCGCCTTTTATAGAAGTGAAAAGGGTTACTGTAACGAGTCATCATATGACGCACTAACCCAAAACCAGATAAGAAAAAGAACATATCGACTCCTCCAAAACCAGTAGAGACGAGAAGTCTCAGTGGGTGGTAAAGGAAGCCGTCAGGAAAGAAAATTTTTGAATGGTAGAGAAAAATCCAGATGATTGCAATTCCCATCAATTCTTTTCGATGTTTGCTAACGAGATTGTAAGAAATGCTGGGAGGCATGGTTGTTGGTTCCATGGATTTGTGGGGAAATATTTAAAACCAAGTGTTCAACGATACTCCATTTTGCTCTATAGTTAAAGATGTTATGTACTCACAAAACGACAAATCATTGAATATTTATTTCTCAAATGTTTTCTTTTATCTTTACCGCTGGTTGATGAAGGTATTGCTGTGATATATATTGCCACTGTCCACTGGCTTGATGATATGTGGATTGATATTCAACTGAAGTATTTCAAGAGGTACCTTCCTGATGATTCTTATCGGGTTTATGCTTTTCTGAATGGTATAGATCCCACCCCTTATTGTGAAAGAATTCACTATATCAATACCGGAGACATCCAGGCACATGTAACTAAACTGAATATTCTCGCATCTGAAATTTGCAAAGTGGCAGGCTCTGATGACGTTATTTATTTTATCGATGGAGATGCTTTTCCTGTTGGTGATATAGATTCTTTTATCACCAGGCAATTACTGCAGACTGACCTTGTTGCTGTTCAGAGACTTGAAAATGAGGGAGATCCACAACCTCATCCCTCTTTTTGCGCCACAACAGTCCGGTTTTGGAAAGAGATTGGTGGGGATTGGGGGCAGGGGCCACGCTGGAAGACATATTCAGGGGCTTCTCGGACTGATGTCGGGGCATTACTTTGGGAGAAACTGAATAAAAACGGAATAGACTGGTTCCCTATGCACAGGTCAAACAAGATCAATTTGCATCCACTGTGGTTTGGTGTGTACCATGAGTTGATTTATCACCACGGTGCTGCTTTTCGAACTCCTTACTGTATGGTTGATATTAAAGACGCTAGGAAAGTCTGGTGGAAACGAGTTTTAATGGACATTGCAGATTCAAAGTTTGGAACAATGAATAGCGGTTGGTATCAGAATGCTATTTATTCTTTTGTTATGAAAAATCAGATTAAGAAGGTTCTTATTCATAGTCATAAACTCATTGAGGAGATTCCCGAAGATTTACAATTTTCTGAACAGTTTAAAGGATAAAAAATTGATATCGTATTTTAATATATTACGTGGACTTCAAAAATAGAGTTGAAATGTCACCCAAGGTTACAGTGCTTATGCCTGTCTATAATGGTGAGTCTTATTTGCGGGCAACCATAGAGAGTATTTTAAGGCAGACCTTTACTGATTTTGAATTCCTCATTATTGACGATGGCTCCACGGATTCAACTGTAGAAATTGTTCGAAGTTTTAAGGATCAGCGTATCAGATTGTTACGAAACCCGGAACGCCTGAAGTTATCCGGTGCCCTGAATCGTGGACTTGATGAGGCTCGAGGGGAATATGTAGCCAGAATGGATGGTGATGATATTTCTCGCCCAGATCGCCTTGAAAAACAGGTAAGATTAATGGATTCTTTTCCGAATATAGGTTTATGTGGAGGATGGATTCAAAAATTTGGTATGGGGCGGAAAGAAATAAATCAATTTCCTGAACATTCCGAATCGATTCGGGCTTATGCATTGTTCGATTCCCCCTTTGCTCATCCAACAGTTATGTTAAGGAAAAGCTTTTTTGACCAGTATAAATTGCGTTACGATGGTCAATATTATCCCACTGAAGATTATGAATTATGGAGTCGGGCTCTCGATTTGTTTCCTTGTGTCAATATTCAGGAAATTCTTCTGGATTATCGTGTTCATGATTCGAGTATGACCCGCTCTGACTGGGATGATATGGATATCAAAGCAGCTGCAATTACGTGCCGGCAATTAAATTTGTTAGGTCTTTATCCCTCTGGCGAAGAGATTTCAATTCATCGTAATATTGGTAGAGGAGAGAGTTGTCGCAGCCATAATTTAGAGGAACTTCAGAGAGGAGAAGAGTGGTTGAGACAATTGCAAATCGCCAATAGAAAGAACCATAGGTATGATGAACTCTTTTTTGATATGACTTTAGCCTTGATCTGGTTTCGCTTTTGTTTCCATGCTACCCATCTTGGGTTGAAAACTTTACGATGCTATTGGCAAAGCCCCCTGTTACAGAGTGACTATAGGAAGTTTCAGTGTGGAGGAATGCTGACTTTGTCAGTTTTAAAAAATCGTTTATTGAATTCGGAAATTGGCTAAATTCATGACTAATGGCCCTGCTATTACTGGTGTTATCTGTACTCATAACCGTGAACGTTTTCTTGAACGTTGTATTGAAAGTCTTTGTAAACAAACTCTTGATCAGAACCAGTATGAAATATTGGTTGTAGATAACGGGTCTACTGATAAAACTAAAGAGATATGTGAAAAGTATTCGAGTCAAAAAAATTTTAGATATATTTTTGAACCGGTACTTGGACTCTCTAATGCCAGAAATACAGGCTGGAACAATGCTTGTGGTGACTATGTTGGTTATCTTGATGATGACGCCGTTGCGGCGGACACGTGGTTTGAGAAGGCGCTATGGTGTTTTCAAAACATACAGCCTATCCCCGAATGGGTTGGTGGTCCCATCGATTTAGAATGGGAGATTCCCGCACCCGAATGGATTACTGAGGAATATTGGACGACATTAGGATGGCTTGATTGGGGCGATAAGGAACGTTTTTTGACTGGAGCTGATGAAAGACTAGGAGGGGGGAATAGCTTTTACCTCAAGTCTGTTCTAAAAAAAATGAAGGGGTTTGATACAAGGTTAGGGCGAAAAAAGAAGCTATTGCTTTCCGGTGAAGAAACTCAATTTCAGCATAGATTGAAATCTATTGGAGGGAATCTATTTTATCATCCTGGAATCCTTATTGATCACTTTGTGGCTAAAGAGAGGATAGAACCTGCATTTTTTTACCGTCGTTATTACTGGGGGGGGATTACAGATTATATCATGTCTAAAACTCTCGAAAAGGTGGCTCATGAGACCATTTCACAGGCCGAAGATACGGATGAGGGCTCACAGTTTAAGAGACTACTATCCAAAAGTGTGCAGGCTCTGGGTTTCTTTGTTTCCGCGAACGAAAAAATTCAGAGCAGGATATATTTCTCCTATGTGATAGGTTGGCTTGTGGCTGTGATAAAATATGGCTGGCGCAAAATGGATTTGGACACTGTATGAGTAGAGATAGCAGGCAGAATGTCAACATAGTTGGACAGAGTAGAGTTTTTGATTCACCTAAAACGGCTGAAATTTCGGTATTATTGCCTACGTACAATCGGGCTGACGCTCTGCTGCGAACTCTGCAGTCACTCGAACAGCAGAGTTTGAATGCTGAAATATTTGAAATTGTTGTCGTGGATGACGGATCCTCCGATAGTACGGCAGCTCTATTGGAAAAATTTGCAGAAGAGACTGGAAATCGGTTTTCCTATGCTGTTTTAAAAAAAAATGGAGGACCTGCGAAGGCCAGAAATACCGGACTAGCCATGATTCGGGGAAATCTGGTTCTGATCATAGGAGATGATATTGAACCGGATGTTTTCCTTTTGGAGAAGCATTTATCTTTTCACAAAAAGAATTCGGATGAAAAAGATGCATTACTTGGTCATGTTTCTTTTCCGGAGGAATTGACATCAAGCGCCTTTATGAACTGGCTGGAAACCGATGGTCGGAAATATTTTTTTAATTATGCTGACCTGGTGGCCGGGGAAGAGGCGGAGCCAATCTTTTTTTATACATGTAACGTTTCTGTCAAGTTATCTTTGTTAAGTAAAAGTGGCTGGTTTGATGAGTCATTTCCCTATGCCTCCCATGAAGACCTGGAGCTTGGATATCGTTTGGCTGACAAAGGTATGCGGTTAGTATATGATCCGGATGCAAAAGGATACCACTGGCATTTACTCACCATACAGGGTATTGCGAGAAGGGTGTATCTCATGGGCTATTCCGCCGAGATATTCTGGAGAAAAGTTGGTGATGGTGGTTCTGGTATAAGGCGTATTGCTCGAAAAGTTCTGACCACAGTGTGCTCTTTGCCGCCTATGGTGTATTTGTGGAATCGCCTGCAGGCAAAAGAGTATGATGAGGCAAAAAAATATCCTGGTCAATGGCATATGTTGCTTTTTTTAGGATTCTTTATTGGTCTTGCTGATTCTCAAAGGAACAAAAAGGTTCGTTTATAGATGGTGTAAAAGTGACTGATTACGAAAATATTTTAACAAAGATCGAAAAATTGCCACAGGATTGGCATGGTTCAGGTCCTTTAAGTGACAGTGTTTTAAAAGCTATTGCCGGACATTGTAAGGATATAGGGCCCATAGAAAACAGTCTTGAGACAGGAGCCGGTAAATCAACGTTGTTTTTTTCACAGATTGCCAGGAATCATGTGGTTTTTGCCATAAATATTGGTAACAGCCTTGATCGGGTACGGGAATCGTCCCTTTTCAAAACCGATTGTGTTGAAATAGTGGAAGGTCCTACTCAAAAAACTCTTCCTGCCTATGTGTTTGAGAAAAAAATTCAAGTAGCTCTCATTGATGGCCCCCATGGCTACCCGTTTCCAGAGCTTGAATACTACTATATTTATCAGCATCTTGATACTGGTGGACTCCTTGTCATTGATGATGTCAATATTCCCACAATAAAGAATATGGCAGAAGTGTTAAAAAAAGATGAAATGTTTGCGTGGGTAGGAACGGTGGGGAAAACTGCTTTTTTCAAAAGGACGTCAGCTCCACTGTTTGACCCGTTAGGAGATGGCTGGTGGGATCAGGGGGTTAACAGACCTTTTCTGAATAAGAGCAACAGATTGGAAACTGTTAAGGCAAAAATACCTGTGTCTTTGTTTAATCTTATTCCTGATTCGCTTAAATTGTTTGTACAAAAACATCTATAGCCTGCCGCCAATATGGCCCTTCAAGATATCATTCAATGCCTCACAGTAGCCGGCAGCCTTGTCCTGCTACTGGTCGTCCCGTTTTTGTTCCTTGCTTTTTTTCTGACCGAAAAAAGAGAATGGCCTGTTGTTTTTTTACTGGCGATGGTTTCTGGTTGTAGTCTCCAGGCGGTATCTGGTCTGCTCTGGTCGCATATCGTCCGGGGGCAACCTTTTAATGAAGTCCTGTTTTTTCTCACGCTTTGTCTTTTTATGACCACTTTGGTGGTAGGTTTTCGACGACGTTTAGCTGATAGCGATGTAACCGATGTGGAAAATCACAACCATATTATTTTGATACTAATCCTTGTCGCAGCTTTTGTCGTTCGTTCCATTCATCCATTACAGACCTTTGCTCTTGGGCAGTCGGATGCTTATACGCACCTGAACTATCTGAACTATATTGTTAAACAAGGATACCTTGCAAATGTGGTGTATCCTTCAGGATATCACTGGCTGTTGGCGCTGCCTGTACTTGTTTTCAAGATTGACCCATATAACATGGTTCGTTTCAGTGGAGCTTTTTTCGGAACGGGTCTTGTTCTTGGTATCTATGTTTTTCTCGATAGATTATTCAATCACAGGGCAGCAGTTTTCGGGAGTTTTTGTGCGGCCTGTTTTCCCGGTATGTTTTTGCTGATGAAAACCGGAGTTGGCGCTTTTGCCAACCAGCTTGGGCTGTTTCTTATACCGGGTTTGCTGTACTGCTATGTCAGTTATATCAAAAATGAAAAAAACCGTGGTGCCGCTTTAGTAAGTTCTGTTGCAATCCTGGGCTTTGCTGCTTCTGTCCCTATGATGTTAATCCATATTTTCATTATTATCGGGTTGGAGCGTAGTTTAAATCTGTTTTGGGAACGGAAAAAGTGGTTTGCTCGAACTGTCCGGACTGCTGCCTTTTGTCTGCCAGCCATTTTGTTGATAGGTTTTCATTTTAGCCAGGTCGGTTCTGGACAGCGATTTCAAACAGCTCAAATATTGACGAATTATGGTGAGAGGGATAAGGCTGTAACAGAGCAGATTGTTCAAAAGGTTGAGTCAGTTGGGAATAAGCTTGGAAACTCGCAACAGAAAATAGTCAATATTATAGTTGAAAGTCCATATTTGCGTCTTTTGATAGATTTTTTATCGGTTAAAAGAGTCGGCTTTTCCAATGTATACATTGACGCTGTTGCATGGGCACTGGCGGGCCTGTTTTTGCTGTTTATTGCCTATGGAATGTATAGGAAAAATGTCGGGTTTCTCGTGTTGGGATTGTGGGGAGGGCTCACTGCACTCCAGGCATCGACAGGTTATTTGCAATTTTCATCTTACCAGCGAGAAGGCTGGAGTCTATTGGTTGCAACCTGCTGTCTTAGTGGCATTCTCGTCGCGATACCGTACACATTTCTTGGTAAATACCGACCAGTGAAAATTGGAGTTTCTCTCTTTATTATACTGTCATTCTTATGGACTGTGGTGTCTCCACCCTCCCATTTTGCCATTCAAAGCAGTGCTGAGGATCTGCTTATTCGTACAGTGCGTTTTCTTGGAAAGGAAGCAGTGCCAGCTGTTAAGAACAGTCATTATGACGATCCTTTTGGCAGGTTGACAGCATTGCTTGAAAGGTCTCTTCCTGTTACCCTGGTTAGTCGGAAATTTGTTGGCTGGAATAATCAGGGTGAGCTCGTCCCCAATGTGTTACCGCATGGATCTAAGGTCAAAACCTTACTTGTTAATGCTCAACAGAGTAATGGAAGTATATTGTTTACCAAAGATAGTCAATATGTAGTATTTGTAGACAAAGACAAAGATATACAGCCCGCTGAAATGACTTCAGCCTTTGCGATGGTTTCGCCAAAGCTTGTGAAAGGAGTGCTGGCTCAGCAAAAATATCTGTATCGCGCAAATTACTCCATTTTAGAGTATATAAATAGTTTGGACGAGAGTGAATGGGTTGTCAACAAAGTTGTCTTATCTGGCAACCTGATAGCCTATGTAATCGTTCCAATTAACAGCAACTAGTTTTAATAATCCTGATATGTCTGAAAAAATTGCTATTGTTATCCCTGTATATAATGAAGCGGGAGCTATTGGGGATGTTATAGAGGATGTTCGTGCTCATGGCTACACTTCTATTGTTGTAGTTGACGATGGGAGCGACGATGATTCTTTTTATATTGCAGCAGCATATGATGTTGTGGCCCTCCGTCATAAAATAAATAGAGGTAAAGGTGCTGCGGTTAAAACAGGTATTATGGCGGCCAACCTACTCGACGTAGATGTTGTCGTTACTATGGATGGTGATGGCCAACATGATCCTGCTGATATTGCTCCACTGATCCAACCGATACTTGACAACACAAGTGATGTTGTCTTAGGGTCTCGGCTTCTCAATAAAGAAGAAATGCCTTTTGTGAAAGTGATAGCAAATAGTTTCGGGAATTTTTTTACCTGGTTGCTTTATGGTATCCTTGTGTCAGATAGCCAATCAGGATATCGTGCTTATTCACGTTATGCTGCCCTTATCATTGATACTAAGGCTGACAAGTATGAGTATGACAGTAAAGTGATCCGCGAAATAAAAAATAATCGCCTACGCTATACAGAAGTTCCCGTACAGACTCTGTATACTGAATATTCAATGCAGAAAAAAAATAAGCAGGGTTTTGTAAATGGTTTAATAACTTTGTATAGAATGGTTTGGAAGATGATTGCTTGAAAGATAACGAGCTGCTGGCGACGCCATCAGAGATGATAAGATAAAAAAACAGGAATGATAAAAAAGATATGAGCGTGCATTTGTATCAGATTGTGGTTGTGGGCATAGCTTCCGTGATGATTTTTCAGGGAATAAAGGAGTTTGCCAAACGTGAAGCAGGGCAGACTGTGTTAAAGCTTTGCGTGCGACTTCTTGTATGGGGGGGGATGGCCTTAATTTCTGTATATCCCAACTTTACCTGGTATCTGTCTAAAATTATAGGCATTGAAGATAATATAAATGCGGTAATGGTTACGGGTTTTCTGTTTGTTTTCTTGATTATATTTAAGCTCCTTTCTGCAATAGAAAAAATAGAACAAAATATCTCTGAAATTACACGCAAAGAGGCGTTAAATGAAGCACATGACCGCATCCAAAAGTTACGACTTGAGATTTTAGAGCTAAAAAAGAAACAGTAAGCTTTATTTCATGGTGCAAAGATGTTTCACTTCTTCCGCCGATGCCGCTTCTCCCTATATTTTGGCTCAGCCTCCATTGCTTCAACTTCCGTGAGAATGTGCAGGTAGGTTGTATATCGCTCCCTGTCGATGATTTTTTCTGATACCAGTTCTGTCACTGCGCATCCCGGCTCCTGCTGGTGTTTGCAGTCTCTGAATCTGCAGTAGCTGTTGTTTGCCTGTTCAAAACCTGGGAAATGTGCGGCCAGTTCGAGTGCCGATACATCCACCAGACCAAAATCGTTGAATCCCGGTGAGTCTATAAGTTCGCCACCTGTTGGTAAACTGTGGAGGGTGGATACGGTTGTTGTGTTTTTCCCTCTTTTTTTTGTCTCGCTGATTTCACCTGTCTGGAGATTGAGTTCCGGCAGCATGGTGTTGAGCAACGAACTTTTACCCACTCCCGTTGGGCCGACAAAAATCCCCCGGTGTCCTTTACTGAAAAAATCTGTCAGCGCCTGCAAACCGTAGCCACTTTCTGCGCTTAGTGAAAAACAGGGGACGGATTCCTGATAGAGCGCATATATTTCTTTAGCATATGTGGTAAAACAGGGAAGATCTGATTTGTTAACGAGGATTGTTGGTTGCAGATAATTTGCCCTGGCCGCAACAATGGCGCGGTCGATAAATCCGGGCGGAGGCAGTGGCTCGCAGCAGACAACAATAGAGAGCACATCAAGATTGGCTCCAACGATATGGATGCCGCCACGAGCGTCTCTTCGGCAGAGTTCGGAGTCCCGCTCAAGACGGGTAAGCACTTCACCATCTACTTTCACGTTATCACCCACAACATGACCTGAGTTTCGCTTCACCCGAACCATTTTTGTCTGTCCGTCGGATTCAAATCGAACGTCAACGGCTACCCCGTAATGGGCGACGATAACGCCTTTTTCTCTATTTATTTGGTTTTTCACGGAAATTAAGGTGACCTTGTGTTTTGTAAGAAGGAGTTCTATCGTCAAATTATACACTATATTTCTTGCATTTAAACCGGTTTCTTATATATTGCATTATCGATGCAAAAAAGGAAGCAAAAATGGAATTACTGAGTCGTTTTTTTAGAAAGCCAAGGCAGAGTTTTTTCTTGTTTGGCCCCAGAGGCACCGGAAAGTCAACCTGGTTGAAGCAACATTTCTCTGACGCCGTTGTCATAGACCTTTTGGCGCCTGAAGTGTTTCGCAGGTTTGCCGCACATCCTGAACGTCTGCGTGATATAGTCACAGGTGCAGAGGGTAAAATAATCATAATAGATGAAGTTCAGAAAATTCCTGAGCTTCTTGATGTGGTTCATGAACTCATCGAAAAAGGGAGTGGCTTCCAGTTTATCCTTACCGGTTCCAGTGCCCGTAAACTTAAAAGAACCGGTGTTGATCTTTTGGCCGGCCGTGCAATTGTTAAAACAATGCATCCCTTTATGGCCACAGAACTGGATTCTTCTTTCAGCCTTACTGAAAGCTTGCAGTTCGGTCTCGTGCCTTTAGTCGTTGCTTCCCTCGACCCGGCTGAAACCCTTGCTTCCTATGTCGCGCTTTATTTAAGAGAAGAAGTTCAGATGGAAGGCATTGTTCGAAATATTGGTGCATTCAGCCGTTTTCTTGAAGCGGTCAGCTTCTCCCATGGTAGTATTTTGAATGTTTCTGAAGTGGCAAGAGAATGTCAGGTTAAGCGAAAAACCGTCGATAATTATCTGGCAGTCCTTGACGACCTGTTGCTCTCCTTTCGCGTACCTGTTTTTGCCAGAAGAGCCAAACGTCACCTGATTTCGCATCCAAAGTTTTATTATTTTGATTGTGGCATCTTCAGGTCTTTGCGGCCAACTGGCCCCTTGGACAGTTCGTCTGAAATTGATGGTGGAGCTCTCGAAGGTTTAGTGGCCCAACATTTGCGGGCCTGGATTGCGTATAGTAGTAACGTTTGCACTCTCTCTTACTGGCGAACAAAATCAGGGGTTGAAGTCGATTTTGTACTTTATGGTGAGAATACGTTTTGGGCAATTGAGGTGAAAAACTCTGCCAGGATTAACAGTAAGATGCTTAAGGGGCTAACGGCTTTCAGGGAAGATTATCCCGAAGCTCGGGCTCTTCTTTTATACCGTGGTGAAGAGCGGTTGATGATTAATGATGTACTTTGTTTGCCATGCGAGTCGTTCCTGCGGGGGCTTATTCCGAATGAACACTTGGTTGGCGGGTAATTTCATTTTCTTTAAGAGTCCGTTGCCAGTTTCAAACCAATAAGCATCATTACAGTGCCGGTCATACCGTCAAAAATCGCATTAATCTTTGGTTGTTGCAAAAAACGTTTTGCCCTGTTCACCATGGCTGCAAGCAGACATTGATAAATCATGCCTATACAAAAATGGAGTCCGGCGATAAAAAGAGACTGCATCAGTGGTGGTTGGGTCGGGTCAATAAATTGTGGCAGGAAGGCCATATAAAAAATAACAGTTTTTGGATTGAGCACGTTCGAGAGAAAACCTTCCCGCAAAGATCGTATCAACTGAAAAGATTCCTGTTGTGATGCATAACCGGCAGAAATAATACTCTGACGTCCCTGGATCACACGTTTCCAGCTACATAAACCGAGCCATACAAGATAAGCCGCTCCCGCAAGTTTCAGGCTGTTAAAGGCCCATGCTGTCTGCAGCAGGATCACTGAAATGCCAAGAGCGGAGACGGTTGCATGGACAAAGAGACCGGTGCAGATGCCAAGTGAACTCGCTGCACCATCCCACCATCCTCCCCGCGCACTGTTTCTTATCACCAGCATCGTGTCCACGCCTGGCGTCAGGGTGAGGAGTGTTACCGCTATCAGGCAGGCGGCAAAAGTGTGTGTATCCATGGTATTTTCTATTGTATTTGAGCAGAATGAGTATTATCGGTATTAAAAAGATACAGAATATAATAAATTTCTGATAAAATCAGTTAAATTTATCAGCATAGGAAATTTCATTTTTGCGGAGCTCAAAAAACGAATATCGAATATCGAACAAGGAATGTTGAACCGCCGAAGGGGTAAAGCCTTTGCTCTGTAGTTTTTTTATTCCGATCGATATCGGAGTCTGCGCTTACCTCGATATTCCTTGTTCGACATTCTCTTTTTAAAACCCGCCTGCAGGGAGTTGAGTGGAATGATCAACTCGGGTTGAAACAGTTACAAATAAAACTTTTATATTGGGTAAACGGATGAGTCCCACTGTGTTTAGAGAGCATGGCTTGAACACTTCGGACGTTGAGGTAACAAATATTACCACACACGGAATATGGATTTTAGCCCATAATAGAGAACTATTCGTATCATATGAAGATTTCCCGTGGTTTAAAGACCAAACCGTCAAGTCAATCATTACAATTGAGGAGCATTTCCCAGGTCATTTTTATTGGCCTGATATAGACGTTGATTTAACAGAAGAAATTATTGAACATCCTGAAAGATTTCCTCTAAAAGCAAAAATCGCATAGTCGGGCAGCTTGAAGATAATACTCTATCGCCTTGCGACTGCTGAATTGATAACGTAGGAATGTTGAATCGCCGAAGGGGAAAAGCCTTTGGTGTGTTGTTTTCAAATCCGCCCGAAGGGCATCATATCCCTCCCTCTGTATGGTACTAAAAAGGAGTCATCATGTTTATAGATCTATTGCGAACACGGCGAAGTATCAGGCAGTTTCAGGATAAAGCAGTAGAACAGGAAAAAATTGATACACTCGTTGAAGCGGCGCTGCGTGCGCCTTCGTCCAGAAGTCTGAATCCATGGGAATTCATCGTTGTGACCGAATCCGAAAAATTGGTCGATCTGGCGAAGGCTAAACCCCATGGCGGCTCCTTTATCAAAAACGCGCCACTTGCAATCGTTGTCTGCGCCGATCCATCTCAGTGCGATGTCTGGATTGAAGATTGTTCCATAGCGTCACTTATTCTGCACCTTGCCGCAACCGATTTGGGGCTCGGCAGTTGCTGGGTGCAAATCAGAAAACGTGACCACACCCCGGAGATGTCCGCTGAAGAGTACATTAAGAAGATGCTGGAGCTGCCTGATAATATGGTCGTTGAAGCGGTTATTGCCATTGGTTACGGCAAAGAAGAAAAATCAGCCCACCCTGCCTCTTCCCTGCCTTATAAGAAGATTCATGAAGAGAAATTTGGTTAATAGGAGATCTGCTTATGGGGACATTTTTCAAAGATCAGGATCCGGAAGAGACAAAAGACTGGCTCGATTCTCTTGAGGGAGTGATAGAAAAAGAAGGTAGCGAAAAAGCGGATTTTCTTTTACGCAAACTCACAGACCGGGCCAGAGAACTTGGCGTATCAACCTCTCCCGGGGTTCTCACGCCCTACTCCAATACCATTCTGCCCGAAAATGAAGACAAAATACCGGGTGATTCCATTGTCGCCAGAAATGTAGCGGCCTATGTCCGCTGGAACGCCATGGCTATGGTGGCAAGAGCCAATAAAGACGGCAAAGGTCTTGGCGGTCATATCGCAACATATACCTCCGTTTCCGCTATGTATGAGGTGGGATACAACTGGTTTTTTAGAGGGCCGGAGAGCAAGAGCGGGGCTGACCTGATCTATTTTCAGGGACACAGCTCACCTGGTATTTATAGTCGCGCTTTTGTTGAGGGCAGGTTGGATGAGAAACACTTAAAAAATTTTCGTCAGGAAGTTGGTGGACACGGCTTATCATCCTATCCGCACCCCTGGCTGATGCCGGATTTTTGGCAATTTCCCACAGTATCCATGGGCTTGGGCCCAATGGCAGCCATCTATCAGGCCCGTTTTATGCGATATATGGAGAGCAGGGAGTTGCGCAGTGCCGGTGATAGAAAAGTCTGGGTTTTTATGGGGGATGGCGAATCGGATGAACCCGAATCGCTTGGTGCATTGTCGCTTGCCGCCCGTGAGAATCTTGATAACCTCATCTTTGTGGTCAACTGCAATCTGCAGCGTCTGGACGGGCCTGTTCGTGGGAATGGTAAAATCATTCAGGAACTGGAAGGTCGTTTCAGGGGTGCTGGCTGGCATGTGATCAAGCTGTTGTGGGGCAGCGAGTGGGATGCTGTTTTGCAACGGGATAACGAAGGGTTACTGCTGAAAAAAAATTCAGCTCGATGGTGGATGGTGATTTTCAGACCATTCGCGCCCGTGGCCCCAAATATTTACGGGAAAAAGTATTTGGTGACGATCCTCGTCTGCTGGCTCTCGTGGAAGATATGAGCGATGACCAGCTCTGGCAGATGACAAGGGGTGGCCATGATCCACGCAAAGTGTATGCAGCCTATTCCGCGGCGCTAAAATATAAAGGTAAACCCACTGTCATCCTGATTAAAACCATTAAAGGTTTTGGTATGGGGCAGGCGGGTGAGTCGGTAATGGTTGCCCATAACGTAAAAAAAATGGACATCAGCTCCTTAAAAGAATTCAGAGACCGGTTTCACGTGCCTTTAAAAGATGATGAGCTGGCGGCTCTTCCGTTTATCAAGCCGGAACCGGGCAGCCCGGAAGATCAGTTTATTCAAAAAAGCCGAAAAACTCTGGGCGGGCCTGTTCCCTTTCGTAATACAAGCCATAATCCGCTGCCCGCACCACCACTTACCACGTTTAAGGGCCTTCTTGCTTCATCAAAAGGACGGGAATTGTCGACAACCATGGCCTTTGTCCGTCTGCTTGGCACTCTGGTGAAGGATAAGGGGATCGGCAAACATATTGTCCCCATCATTCCGGATGAGGCCAGAACCTTTGGTATGGAGGGATTATTTCGTCAACTTGGCATCTACGCACCCACCGGCCAACTCTACGAACCCCAGGACTCCGAGACAATATCCTGGTATAGAGAAGACCCGAAAGGGCAGATTTTTGAGGAAGGGATAACTGAAGCAGGGGCAATTTCATCCTGGCTGGCAGCAGCCACGGCTCATACCAACTATGATGTGCCGATGATTCCCTTTTATACCTTCTACTCCATGTTTGGTTTTCAGCGGATTGGTGATCAGATATGGGCTGCTTTTTGCTTCAGCATACCCGTCTTGTAAAGCCTATGACCCGACCTTTAGTTACGAGGTTGCGGTGCTTGTACAAAAGGGCATTGAGCGGATGTTTGAGCAGGGAGAAGATATCTTTTACTATATTACCCTGCAAAATGAAAACTACCCACATCCTGAGATGCCCGAAGGTGCAGAAGAAGGCATTAATAAGGGGATGTACCTTTTTCGTAAAGGAGGCGATAGTGCGCTGCGGGTACAGCTGATGGGCAGCGGCTCCATTATGAGAGAAGTGATTGCGGCGGCTGATCTGCTTTTGCAGGATTTTGGTGTTGAGGCGGATATCTGGTCTATACTTGGTGTGAATCAGTTGCACAGAGAAGGCATGGTTATTGACGATTGGAATCGGAGCCATCCCGATCAGCCACCGCAGAAAACATATGTCGAACAGCAGCTCGAAAATCATAACGGGCCGGTTATTATTACTACAGACTATGTCCAGGCTTACCCTGAACAACTGCGCCGCCTGATTCCCACACAACTCACCATTCTCGGTACTGATGGTTATGGCCGCAGTGACTCAAGAGAGGTGTTACGCCGATTTTTCAAGGTTGACAGATATCATATCGTTGTTGCTGCCCTGCAGAGTTTAATGAAAGAGGGTAAGCTGGAAACCGCAACGGTAACCGAGGCGCTGCAAAAATATGGTATTGACCCGAAAGCCGGGCATGCTGTTAATCGATGATAAGCTACAAAGGAAATAAGGAAATCGATGACCATTCAGAAAATTACAATCCCCGATTTTGGAGATGTTCAGAAGATCACCGTGGTGGAGGTTTTTGTCTCTGTTGGTGACACCATTGAAGAAGAATCATCACTTATTGCCCTTGAGAGTGAAAAGGCGGTAATGGATATTCCTTCACCGCACGCTGGTGTGATTAAAGAAGTATTGGTAAAAGAAGATGATGTGGTCGGCAGTGGTGATGTGATTGTGATCATTGAAATCGTGGAAAACGATTCGGCAAAACAATCTCTGTCGGAAAAGGCCCCGGTTGCAGCAAACGAACAGGCGGACAAAAAAAACGACTCCAGCGCGGGGCGAGTTGGTCAGGTTTCCCATGCAACACCATCACTGCGGGCTTTTGCCCGAGTGCAGCATGTTGAATTGGAACAGATCGTCGGTACAGGCCCCAATGGTCGTATTTTAAAAGAAGATGTTCTGGCCGTATCCAGCTCTGGTGATCAAACAGAAATTCTACAGGATTTCAGTAGTCATGGGCCTGTTGAGATACAGCCTCTGGGGCGTATTCAAAAAATTTCAGGCCCGCATCTACAGAAGAGCTGGATTTCAATCCCCCATGTCACCCATTTTGATGAAGCCGATATCACTGAACTGGAAAATTTTAGAAAGCGATTAAATAGTGAGGCGGGAGAGCATCAAATACGATATAGTCTTCTCGTTTTTATCTGTAGTGCACTTGTGGCGACACTCAAAAAAATCCCGTTTTTCAACTGTTCTCTTGTACCGGATGGGGAAAACGTTATATTGAAAAAGTACTATCATATCGGTATAGCTGTTGACACCGATGGTGGTCTGGTCGTACCCGTGATAAAAGATGTTGATCAAAAAGGTTGTGCTGAAATTGCAGAAGAATTGCAGCGGCTCAGCAGTGGAGCACGAGCAGGAAAACTTGCAATCCCTGATATCCAGGGGGCAACAATTACTATTTCCAGTCTGGGCGGGATTGGTGGCACCGGCTTTACTCCGATTGTCAACAGCCCCCAGGTGGCAATCCTCGGCTTGTCGCGAAGTTACGAAAAACCTGTGTGGGATGGTGAGAATTTTATACCACGGCTGACCTTGCCATTTTCTGTCTCTTACGACCACAGGGTAATTGACGGGGCGGAAGCAGCACGATTTTGCAGGAGCTTGCGCATGAATATAGAAGATCTTAAACGAACCCTCTTGTAAGGAGCATTAGATATATAATGGGTGACACAAATAGTTTTGATGTTGTAGTTCTCGGTGGTGGGCCTGGCGGATATACGGCTGCTTTTCGCGCGGCTGATCTTGGTCTTTCCGTCTGTCTGGTTGAAAAGCAGCAGCGCCTTGGCGGCGTCTGTCTCAATGTTGGCTGCATCCCTTCAAAAACACTGCTCCATGCGGCGGCTGTTGTTGAGGAAGCGGCTGAAGTCGCCGAGTTTGGCGTAAGTTTTCAGCCCCCCAAGATTGATTTGGAAGCTCTGCTTGCTAAAAAGAACGCCATTATAGAACAGTTGACTTCGGGGCTTGCCGGTTTGTGTAAGGCAAGAAAAATAACCCTTCTTAACGGTAAGGGAGTGTTCAAGGACAGTCAAACCCTTACCGTGACATCTGCGGATGAAGAGACGGATATACAGTTCAAAGACGTGATTATTGCAACAGGTTCCTATCCGTTCATGCTGCCTGGTGTTCCCGCCGACCCGCGCATCTGGGATTCAACAGCGGCACTGGATCTTACATTTGTTCCAAAACGATTTTTAATTATCGGTGGGGGTATTATCGGTCTTGAAATGGCACAGATCTACAGCGCTCTAGGGTCAGAGATAACCATCGTTGAGATGCTCGACCATATTATCCCACCAGCCGATAAAGATCTTATTCAACCGCTTTTTACAAAACTGAAAAAGAAATATAAAATTTTGACGAAAACAAAGGTCACCGAAATTACCCCTGCAGAAAGTGGTATCCAGATCAGTTTTGAAGGTGCAAAGGCGCCTGAAACAGCAAAGTACGATGCGATCCTGGTGGCGGTTGGCAGAAGACCCAATACCGCCGATATGGGCTTTGATACGGTTGGCCTGGAACTCGATGAGAGGGGATTTGTCAAAACCAACGAACGTCAGGAGACCAACCTTGCCCATTTTTATGGTATTGGAGATGTGATAGGAGAGCCGATGCTGGCCCATAAAGCAACACATGAAGGCAAGGTGGCAGCAGAGGTTATTGCAGGGCATGACGCAGCTTTTACGCCGATGACGATTCCATCGGTTGCCTATACAAGCCCGGAAGTAGCCTGGATGGGGATGACAGAAAAAGAAGCCAAGGTACAGAAAATTGCTTATAACAAAGGCAAATTCCCCTGGGGGGCCAGTGGCCGTGCGTTGAGTGCGGGGGCATCTTCTGGTGTTACCAAGGTACTTTTCGATAAAGAAAGCGGGCGCATAATAGGAGCCGGTATCTGTGGCTTGAATGCGGGCGAATTGATACATGAAGCGGTGCTTGCCCTTGAGATGGGTGCCAATGCTGAGGATATCAGCAAGACTGTTCATGCCCATCCCACCCTCGCCGAAACCTTCGCCTTTGGGGCCGAAATAGTCGATGGCTCTATCACAGATGTACTTCCTCCCAAAAAGAGATAATCGATTGCCGGGCTGTTTGCTATAAACAGCCCTGTGCTTCTTTGCTTCTGCCAATGAATCTCACCAAAGAACAGCTCACTATTGTCCATCACTCCGGTGGTCATGCACGGGTAAGTGCGGTTGCAGGTTCCGGTAAAACCACAACAATGGTTGCAAGAGTTGGCCATTTGCTGAGTCAGGGATCGACTGCTGATCAGCTTATGGTGTTGATGTTTAACAGATCGGCCAGAAAAGCCTTTGCTGATTCGATGCAGAAGAAACTAGCCTCTCTTAACAGTGCTTTACCCGAGGTTCGCACCTTTCATTCCCTTGGTTTGCGACTTGTTGAGAGTTTTACCAGACGTGGCATCCTTCCCAAATTTACCCTTGTTACGGAGGACTATGTTCAGGAAAAACTTGCGCGGCAAGTCGCCACCCAGGTCTATCGCGAACAGGACAATGAAGGCTGGCTGTCCCGGGATCAAGTTGAGGAGTTTCTCGGATTTATTGATCATGTAAAATCATCGATAACTTCAGCGGACAAGGTGTTTGAGACGCTTGATATGCCGTCTCGCTATAGTTATTTCGTCGATTCCTACACACTTTTTGAGAGGGTTCGCAAGGAACAGAAAATACGTTTTTTTGCTGATCTGATCCATGAACCTCTCATGGCAATGTTGCAGGACAGCGAGTTGGCAGCCTGGGTGGGGAACAGGGTTGAGCATATCATTGTTGATGAATATCAGGATATTAATGAGGCCCAGCAGCAGTTATTGAAGATAGTTGCAGGAAAACGGGCAAAGGTCATGGTCGTAGGCGACGTGGATCAGTGCATCTACGAATGGCGGGGAGCACAACCGGAATATATTACCACCCGATTTGGCCAGGATTTTCCCCAGCCCCAAAATTATCTGCTTTCCTACACGTTTCGTTACGGGCATCGCCTTTCTCTTGCTGCCAACCATCTGATAGGCAACAATGTACAACGTGATAGAAAACTGTGTGTGTCCCATTCCATCACGCCGGAAACGACCATCTCCTTTTTGGAAGAAAAAAATGGTCATTCTCTTATTACACTGCTGAGCCAGTGGCAGGACGAAGGACGAACCCTGGGGGAGGCAGCAGTGCTGGTACGGTTATTTGCCCAGGCCGTACCGGTGGAACTGGCGCTGCTCGAAGCGGGCATACCCTACCGGCTTGAAGGGAACGCACAGGTTTTTGACTGTTTGGAGGTGCTGGCACTAACAGGATATCTTAAACTTGCTCTGGGTATCCTGAGCAATGACGAACCGGAAACACGAAAGGCTTCAGTTGTGGCAATGCTGAGTCAGCCGCATTTAGGCATTAAACGGGAGCAATTGGAACTTCTTGCAGATGAGATCTGCGCCACACCCGATAGTGGCTCGGATCTGATTCTGGCCAGGGGGCAGCAGGATTTGCCGGAATTTCTGCGAAAGCGTTTTAAGGAAACTGCCGTCAACTGGCGCTGGCTCGAGACGAATGGCGTACAGGGGAAGGTCGATCTCTTTCTGAAAAACTTTGTCGAGCGAATTGGCCTTTATGATTTCTACCATAAAATGTCTGTCAGGTCAGCCACAGCCGAGAACCGGGTGAAAACATGTCAGGCGTTTATCGATTTTACTGCCCGCCAGAATTTGTCCGCCCTGGATCTGCTTGAAAAAATTGAACGTCTTCGGGAAACCGGGATTGACCCCACTCAGGATTCACTGCTTATAACATCAATACACAGGGCAAAGGGCCTTGAATGGCCGCTGGTTATCCTCCCCGGCCTTGAAGATGGGTCTTTTCCGTTTTTTCAGATGTTTGGTGGGGGAGATGAGAACCTTGAAGATGAACGTCGCCTGTTTTATGTGGCTATGACCCGGGCAATTGAACATTTATGTATCAGCCATCCGCAGGATGCTAGGCTTAAACGGAATATAAAAAAGGGCGGCAGCGGGGCACCCGAAGATGACTTTCTGGCCAGCAGATTTCTTTTTGAAGCCAATTTTGGTCTTTCAACGCAGCTGGGAGAAATGGTACACCAGGAAACGGAGACAGCTGAAATAGTAGTGGAGGCCCATGATCTGTCAGTTGCCAGAGACTATTGTAAAGCTGTGGGGCTGGATCTGTCCCTGCGGGAAAAATCAGGAAAAAAACAGCGGCAGCCGCAAGCAAGAATTTTAACGATTGAAGAAATAGCCGAAGGGTTGGAGGTTTGGCATAAGGTCTTTGGCTCAGGAATTGTAAAGGCGGTCAAAGATCGAAAACAGGGTCGCATTGAGGTCTGTTTTGAAGAGCATGGAGACATGATTCTCCTCGCGGGGTATGCACGTCTCCAGCCCTATTGAAAAATTACCCTGTATATCCGGCAGTATATCCTTTAAAGAGATGCATGATTTTGCGTGTCTGAAGTCCAGGCCTTTCGCCACTGAGTTTTACGGCGTCGATGGCAACAACCGGTACAATTTCTTTTACAGATGAGGTGATAAAGGCCTCATCCATCAGACGAATTTCGTCCTTGTGGATATTGCGGATTTCGACCACGTACTCTTTTTCTGCCAGTTCCAGCACGACCTGACGGGTGATGCCAGGTAGCAGCCGATCTGTTGGCGGTGTAACGAGTGTTTTGCCAAAAAGAGCAAAAAAGTTTGAGGTCGTTCCTTCGAGCAGATAACCGCCACGATCAACGTACACTGCCTCAATTGCCTGTTGATTCCTCGCTTCCTCCTGGCAGAGTATGGCCGGAATATAGTTGATACTTTTTGCACCGGGCATAAAACGATCAACGTGAGAGGTAATAACCTTTGCTCCGTCACTGTAAATTTCATCCGGGAATGTTGTAATGTCCGTGACCATCACCATCAAACGGGGTGAGGCACCGGGTGTGATATTATCAGGGCTTAATCCGCCTGTGACGACGATCCGGATATTGCTTTCCTGGTGATTGTTGCGTTGTAATGTCTCACTCACAATCTCTTCCAGTTCATCCACCGTTTTGTTAAGAGTCAGGCCAATGAGCCTGGCTGAACGTTCCAGGCGGTGGAGATGATCTCGTAAATGGAAGGGGACGGAATTGTAGGTTCGCAGGAAATCGAAAACACCATATCCCCGCAATACGGAAAGATCGTCCACTGAAATCAGAGCCTGATCTGCTGCTATAAAGTCACCGTTGTTGTAATAGGTATCCATTCTTTCTCCTGAAAATTACTCTGTGAAGGGAGGTTTTTCACCCTTGTCCAGACAGCTTTGTATATGATCTTCAACACATTTTTTAAAGTTGTCTTCCAGTTCAGCAAAGCTGTTGCCCGCATATGATATCTCTTCATCAAGAAAGAGAATTTTTCCGTAGAGTGAGTAATCTTTGGTATTAACTTCAATTGTACCTTCATATGCTTTATGGAAAATTGTTTTCTGTGCCAATCTGTTCTAAGCTCCTGTTGGTTTCGTTAGTAATGTGGCGGTGGCGGATCTTCTCCACCGGTTGGCTGGTCATGTTTTGTAGTCAACAAGGCCTGAAGGTGTTGAAGCTGGTTTTCCAGTTCATCGAGTTGAGATTGCTGCTCTATAATGACATCGTTCAAAGAATCGATTGTCTGTTCCTGGTAGGAGAGCATTTCCTCCAACTTTTGGACTCTTTTTTCGATATTGTCAGGCATAGTGTTCTGTTTTTCGAATATTGAATTTTATACGACGGTGTCAAAAGTATGATAAATAAGTGGTTGAAAAACGCAAGATATTTTAACGTGATTTTCATCTTTAAAAGGTGTATTGAACAGTGACTTGGAAGAAAGTAATTAAAAGGTTCTTTCTGAATAATTGACGGAGTTTGTTTTGATTGTCCTTAACTCATTGTTCCCGATTTTTACACTTTTGCTGCTCGGTTTTGTGTTAAAACGGCGGGGGATAACAGATGCGGTTTTTCTTAAGACCGCTGATAGGCTCATCTATTACATTTTCTTTCCCATCATGTTGTTCTGGAAGATAGGGGGGGCTTCTCTGGCCGGTGGAATAGACTGGAGTTTTTGTATTGCCACGTTATGTACGTTTCTGACGATGTTTGTGCTGAGCAGTCTCGTTATCCGGCTGGTCACTATTTCTGATTTTAAGGCTGGATCCTTTTCCCAAGGGTGTTACCGCTTTAATACTTACATAGGTGTCGCAGTAATTCTCAACAGCCTGGGAGAGGAAGGAATACAGTATTTTGGTGTAGTCATTGGTTTTGTTATTCCGCTTATCAATGTCTTTGCCGTATCCACCCTTATCTGGTTTTCCGGCCAGGAAATGAATTTGCAAAAACGGTTGCGATTTGCCGGTGGTGCCCTTGTGTCGAATCCTCTGATACTTGGCTGCATTGCAGGTATTCTCTATGCAAGGCTGATAGGTAGCTTTCCCGTCTTTATAGATAACTCCCTGAGTCTTGTTTCCATGGTGGCCCTGCCCCTTGCACTTATTTCAGTTGGAGGATCTCTGACTTTTGCTGGAGTAAAAGAGAACCTTGGTATCGCTTTTCTTGCTTCTTTCTTAAAAGTTGCCGTCCTTCCTTTGATAGGATTACTGTATTTCTTTTTGTTTGATGTAACCGGTGTTCCTTTTAAAGTGGGGTTGTTGTTCTTTTCACTACCTGCTTCCACTGCAATTTATGTGCTGTCGTCTCAGTTGAACAGCGATACTGAACTTGCCTCTTCAGTCATTCTCATGTCAACTCTTCTTTCTTTTGTGTCTCTTTCTGTTGCCCTCCTTTTCTCATGAATTACACTCAAACGAAGAAAGTAGTAAATATTCTCAGAAAAATTGGTAGTTCTCAAATTTAAGATATATACTTTAGGAATAACATAATCACGGAGGGGGGAAGGTGAAGTGTGTTGGCGTGGTACCAACGCTGGTTTCGATAGAGCCTTGTAAAAATGTTACATAACGTAAAAGGAGTAGCACATGAGAGGCACATACGAAGCATACATACTGGTGAAGGTTAAGGATGGCAGGGAGTTTGTCTGTGCTCTAAACAGGAAGAAAAGAGTGCAGGAAGAGGAAGAGAACCAGTTTTTACCCCTGAAAGAAATATTTTACTCTGAAGCTGGGGTGGTCTGGCATTAAGTGCTGGAATGAGCCCATATAGGAGCAAATAGGTTATGAACTGCAGGAAAGCATAGAGCAGCCGGGGCGATTTCGTGCCCATTCAGGTCGTTTTGCAGCGTAATGCTCTTTTCCAGGTTGCTCTTCATATGGTTTTCGCAGAAGTTCAAGCAGGTTGATTACTTCAGACGGATCACCCGCTTCCGCTTTTTCGATGGCCAGGTGGGCAAGATAATTTCGCAGTACATATTTGGGGTTATTGCTGTTCATTCTCTGCTGCCGGACATTCGGATCTGAGCTGTCCTGTTTCAACCTGTTGAAATACGTTTTCAACCAACCAGCCATTCTCTTCCGGTAGTCGTCGGTTAACTCTTCAGGTTTATAGTATGCCTCCATCAGTGATGATGGTAGCGTTCCTTCTTTCTTTAATTCCTGATCTGTCTCAACAGAAGATAGATTACGGAAAAAAATTGTCATATCCGTTTCAACAAGCTGGAGTATGGCAACCAGCTCTTTAATGATCGTATCGTCCGTATTCTGCTCAAAGCTATTAAAGCCAAGTTTTGCAGCCATCATATCATTCCATCCCTGTTGGAAGGAGCTTGTATAGAACGACAGTGCTTCCTGCAGCGGCTCGCTTGCGTTTATTAGAGGGTAAATACTGTTTGCAAGCTGGATAAGGTTCCACTGGCCGATGTGTGGCTGGTTACTGTAGCTGTAGCGTCGGCCCTGGGCATCGGTTGTGTTTGGCGTCCAGTCAGTCTCAAAACCTTCCAGCCAGCCGTAGGGGCCATAATCGATGGTCAGACCGAGGATGGACATATTATCCGTGTTCATTACTCCATGAACAAATCCAACCCGCATCCAGTGCAGGATCATGGTGGCCGTTGTCCTGCACACTTCTTCGAACCATTGTAGATAGGTGGCGACTGAGATTTCTCCCAGGTGTGGAAAATCGGTTCGTATGGTGTAATCCACCAGCTGTTTTAAAAGAGAAAATTCTTTTCTCGCGGTGAGTATTTCGTAGTTGCCAAATCGTAAAAAAGATGGCGCAACCCTGCACACTACTGCACCCGGTTCGTTTTTGGGATGTCCATCATAGAACATATCCCGTGTGACCAGCTCGCCAGTGGTGGTCACACTTAAAGCTCTGGTTGTTGGAATACCCAGGTGATGCATTGCTTCACTGCAGAGAAATTCCCTGATTGATGAACGCAAAACCGCAAGGCCATCAGCATTGCGTGAATATGGCGTTGGGCCTGCGCCTTTGAGCTGCAGAACCCAACGCTTACCTTCCCTGTTAATACTTTCGCCCAGATTGATTGCCCTGCCATCTCCAAGTTGTCCGGACCACGAACCAAATTGATGACCGCCGTAACACATGGCAAAGGGATCCATCCCTTTGAGCAGGGTATTACCGCTAAAGAGTGAAGTGAACAGGTCAGATGTGCAATCTTTTGGCGTAAGATTGAGCAGAGCTGCGACCTCCCTGCTGTAGGCCACCAGTTCAGGAGCTGCAACTTTGGTTGGCTGTACTCTGGAATAACAACTGTTTTTTATCTGTCTGCGGAAGTTTTCTGCTATGGGATCGGCCGGCAGGTTCTTTACGAAACGATTGTCAAAGGTAAGTGCCTGCAGATTGTGGTCGGGTAATACTATATTCATATGTGGATTCCTGAAGATGATGTTCTCTGAATAGTTTCGATTGCGATTGTATAGCTACAACGCACTCTAAGCATGTCACAATGTGGGGGCAAGGGCAGGGGGGCCTGAATCAGGGTAAATTAATGCTAACCGCCAACTCTTTCAATTGGCACAGGAATTTTTCGTCATTTTTAAGTGATCTAAAACTGCTCGTACGTCAAAGCTGAGCTTGCGCATTTTTTGAGTGATATTTTTTAC
>CAMZKN010000073.1 GCA_947311315.1 uncultured Desulfobulbaceae bacterium
ATATCTCACAAGAAGATTTATAGGTCAATTAACTGTATCTTATTTTGAGCAATATGTCCAATTGTAAATGTAACCTTTTAAAGTTGTATAAGAACTGGGTTAGGGTTAAATCACCCTGCAGGTTAACCAGCGGTAGACTCAGCCTTAAGCACTTTTTTAAGAATTTTACCGGTCGCAGTCATGGGCAGACTCTCTTTTAATTCTACAATGCGGGGGTATTTATAGACTGCCATCTGCTCTTTGGCCCAGCCTATGATTTCTTCGGGTGTGGCGCTTGCGCCTTCTTTTAAGACAACGAATGCTTTGATCTCTTCACCATGTTGATCGTGTTTGACTCCGATTACCGATGCCATGGAGATTACCGGATGGGTCATTAACACCTCTTCTATCTCCCTCGGGTAGACATTGAAACCACCTCTGATGATCATATCTTTCACCCGGTCGACGATATAGAGATAGCCTTCTTCGTCCATACGACCAAGATCTCCGGTTAAAAACCAGCCCGCATCGTTAAAGGTATCCGCTGTGGCCTCCGGCTTGTTATAATATCCCTTCATCACGTTGTGACCACGGATACCAATTTCACCGACCTCATCGACAGCAACTTCTTTGTCCGTTTTGTCAAATACTTTTACTTCCACACCCCAGATGGGGGTACCCACCGAGCCGGGTTTACGTTCTTTGTGGACATGATTGAATGTCGCTACCGGACAGGTTTCCGACAGGCCATAGCCTTCGACAATGGGAATATGGTATTTTTCTTCTATGCCTTTAATGATTTCAAGAGCCAGGGATGAGGCACCAGAAACGCCTATGCGCAGGGTGTCGGCAATTTTCTGCAAATCAAATAGATTTTCTTTGTCTTTATAGGTCAACAGTGCCCAGTACATGGTCGGTACTCCAACAAAAATAGTCACCTTTTCTTCCTGTATGGCGCTGAGTACTGCTTCGGGCGTAAAGCGGGGAATGAGAACAAGGGTATTGCCAAGAGAAAAACCCGCATTCATTTGACAGGTTTGGCCGAATGAATGAAAAAGTGGCAGTACCAGGGCGTGGACATCGTCTGGCTCCATGCGCATGACATTTTGTGAGGCGATGGCGTTCATGGTCATATTGGCATGGGAGAGTTCTGCGCCTTTGGGGAATCCGGTTGTGCCTGATGTATAGAGAATAACGGCGGTATCTTCAAAATTTGTCTGCACGGTATCAAAGGTGGCAGGTTGCTTGCCGATCAGTTGACCAAATGTAGTTGTGCCGTCGATGGGGGAAGCTGCGGCAGGGTCTGGTGTGATCAGCCAGAAGTGTTCACAACTCTCTGTCTGCTGGAAACCGGCCCAGCCTTCCTCGGCCATGGGCAGTTCAGGTGTACCCTGAAAACAGAGGTACGCTTTGGCTTCGCTGTCTTTTAAGTGGTAGGCTATTTCGTTATTTTTTAAGAGAACATTTATCGGGACAACGACGGCTCCGGTCTTGAGAATGCCGTAATAGATCATTGGGAAATAGGGCAGGTTCAGGCAACTGAGGGCAACCTTGTCGCCTTTTGTGATTCCGGCAGCTACCAGTCCGTTTGCAACCTGGTTGGCGACAGCATTTATCTGTTGATAGCTGAATCGTTTGTCTCCAAAAATAAGAGCTGTTTTTTCGGGTTGTTCATTGACACTGTGTTCAAGTGCTGCCGCTAGATTGAGCATAGTTTTCCCCCAGGTAAAAGAAAGAGTTGTGCCCGGACATTTTCCGGCGCAGGACAATGGTAGAAAAGGTTACCTTCTATCTTACCTTTAAATTTTATCTAATGTGAATTGTTTTTTGGGGTAACAGATCCTTTGCCCATTCCGGCAAAGGATCTGTTTTTGCTTCATAGTTGCCTGATTTCATAACGATGAGTTGTTGAAAAGGCTTCTCTTTGGAAGAATTGTCTAAGATTCTTGCTTCATCGACAAGAGATAAGGCCTTTTTTACAAGTTGCATAGTTCTGGGTATCCGGGAGTGAATCTTTTTGATTGGGACACTATGGCCTCCTTCTGATATCCGTTGTTTGACTCTGGCCTCATTGAGGTTTGAGCTAAATAAATGGATATAAATAAGGATTATTGTGTAGCCGTTTGCCTTTGCCTGAGCAAGAAAATCAATTTTTGATTCATGGGAGAAAACCGTTTCAAAACAAAACGAGACGCCCTGTGAAATGAGATCCTCCCTTATTTTTGTGGCCAGAATTGCGGCCTGGTAGCTTAATCCTTCCGTATTCTCTGAGTTCATATCTTTGGCTATCACATCTGCATTCACAAATATAAGGCCATATTGAGCAAGATATAGTTTGTAAAACGTAGATTTGCCGGCACCATTACCGCCAGCTAACACCCAAAGTTGTTTTGGTGTAGTCATTGATAGATATATACCTCCAAGGCACTTTCTTGCAGCTTGTCTGTGTTAGATCGCTTTAAACTCGCCTTGTTCAAATGAACCAGTCTGCCGTTTTTCAGTGATAGAATTTACCCGGTCGAGGTAGCCGGGATGTTCAACACTCGCCTCATAGTATATTGTGGCAGATGTTACGTTATGACCAAGAAGTCCTTTCGTTCTATCGTTTTCAAGAGTATTAAATAGATCGTCTGAGTCAATTGGAATTGATTGTGCGGATGGAACTCCTTCTAATCTAATTGTTTTTATGCCTTGAGATACGGCAACAGCATCTGTAATATCCAGTTTAGACGAAATGGCTTTTCCTAATTTTGCCCAGTATTCTAGTTGCTTGGTCTTTGATCTATTCTGAATTCTGGCCTCGCGCTCTGCTTGGAACACCAGATCCTGATCAATTCTTAAAGATACAGTCGTCATCACGATCTCCTGTTTTTGTTCTATACACCGGCGACGCACTATGCTCCATATTGATGCATTGTGCCACAATAATAATTTCGGTTGTATGTTTTGTCAATGAAATTTGTGTGATGAAGGTGGAGTGTCGCTGGGTCGTTGCTGCTTTTTTCAGCTTTTGCGGAGTAAGGCATTAAGCCCTACAAAAAAAGAGTATATGCGGGGTTATCCGTTTCTTCCTGATATCTGTAACCTAGCCTGTCCAGTCTTTTTTCAAGATCCTGGTCTGATCCTTCGGGGCATTCAAGGCCGATAAGTACTCTGCCGAAATCACCACCCTGTGCCCGGTAGTGAAAGAGAGAAATATTGTGTTTTCCTCTTGTTGCATCAAGGAATCCTGCCAGGGCCGAGGGTGTTTCCGGGAACCAGAAGCGAAAGAGTCTTTCGCCTATGACTTCGTTTGATCTGCCGCCGACCATATAGCGTATATGTGTTTTGGCGAGATCATTGTCTGTGATATCGATATTTTTAAATCCGGCATTGGTGAGTTTGTCTCTAAATTCGTATCGTTCCTGCTCATTACGGGTGGAAATGCCGACGAATATATGGGCCTGTTTTCGGCTTGAGAGTCGGTAATTGAATTCGGTGATATTACGGTCGCCGATCAGTACCTGGCAAAATGTTTTCAGGCTGCCTGGTTTTTCCGGGATGGTGACGGCAAAGAGGGCTTCCTGTTTTTCGCCTAAGCGGGTTCGTTCAGCCACATACCGCAGCCGCTCAAAATTCATATTAGCCCCGGAATTAATTGCGACAAAAGTCTTTTCGGTGCAACCCGTTTCATGGATATATTTTAATACACCCGCCATGCCCAATCCCCCTGCCGGTTCAACTATGGAGCGGGTGGATTGGTAGATGGCTTTAATGCCGCCGCACAGTTCATCGGTTGTTACTCTGATGATTTTATCGACATATTTTCTGCAGATATTAAAGGTTAGCTTTCCCACTTTTTGCACTGCAACGCCGTCTGCAAAGATGCCGACGGACTCAAGGGATATACGTTTATCATTTTTAAGAGAGCGGTACATTGCATCGGAATCAACCGGTTCCACGCCGATGATCTGCACTTCAGGTCTCAGGGTTTTTATATAGACAGCGATACCGGCAATAAGCCCTCCGCCCCCAACAGGTACAAAAATTGCGTCGAGGCGTCCCGGGTTCTGGCGCAGCAATTCGTCTCCAATGGTGCCTTGACCTGCGATAACGAGTTCATCGTCAAATGGATGCACGGGGATCATCTCTGTTTCAGCCGTTAGTTTTTCAGCATGAACCGCCGCCTCGGAGTAGTTATTGCCGTACAGGACGACTTCACCACCAAATCTTCGCACCGCTTCAATCTTTATTTTTGGTGTTGTTTCGGGCATGACGATAAGGGCGCGCATGCCAAGCTTTTTTGCAGCAAAGGCAATCCCCTGGGCGTGATTGCCGGCAGAAGCGGTAATTACGCCTCTCTCTCTTTCCGCTGCAGAAAAATGAGCCAGCTTATTATAAGCCCCGCGTAGTTTAAAAGAGAAAACCGGTTGCTGATCTTCTCTTTTTAAAAGAATACGATTGTTTAGTTTTGCTGACAGGTTTGTTGCTTCATCAAGAGAAGTTTCTCGCGCCGCTTCATAAACACGGGATGTGAGGATTTGTTTGAAAAGTTTTTGCACTGTCGGTCACCCCACGCCACGTAGTACCTTTTTTGACCCAAAGAAAGGACGTTCGATATAAGAATATGTAAAAATAGAGATAAAATAGGTTAGAGCAGCTACTGAGAGGGCCAGAGTCCAGGAGCGAAAAATCATCGTCTCGTGGCCAAGTACATTCTTCTGGAAGAGCAGAATCATGTCAATCCCCAGGCCCTGCAGCAGATAAAAACTGAAGCCAACTATACCAATGGATCTGAACACCGGATTACCCATTATCCTTGAGTATATTGAACGGGGAGTGTTTACGGCAAACAAAATGATGATGGCAGATAATATACATTTAACATCAAATCGATCGATATATGGTGCTATCCAGGCAGGAGGCTGGAGGGGGGCAGACCAGGCAATACTGAAAAAAGTAAAAACCATCGCTGTAATACTCAACCCAACCGACCGGGTAGAGAGTATATGTTGCATACGTTTGCTTGGTTGAATAATTCCATATTGAATGTAAGAGATCGTGACGCCCAGCAGAAAAGAATCCAGCATGAATGGAGTATGATAACTGCCGTTGTAGAAAAGATTTGGGAAGAGAGCATAGTGTCTCCACAGTAGTGTGAGCGTGACCAGCAACAGAACGGGGGCTATTCGATGGACTCTATATAACAGAGATGTGAATATTAAAATGAGAGGTAAAAGCATGTAAAATGCAAGTATTTGGGGAATTGCCCAGAGGTGATCCCGTGCTTCAATGAATAAAAAATGTCTCATTGCTGCATCAAATTCGAAATCGACCAGATATACAATAAAGATTGTAAAATAATACATTGGCAGGATTCGCTTGGATCTCTTTATGATGTACTTGTGGATAGTTTTCACACTGAAAATGTTTGTGGAAGCAAGCACAAAAGGTTTGGAGAGCAGAAATCCACTCATTACAAACAACAGGGCCAGACCCATCTTAATAGATGCAAATCCCGGGGCGGTATGACTTAAAAGTACCAATATTGCTGACAGTCCACGAATGCCATTTATGGCGTTGACCTGTGAGGAACTTTTTGGGTCACGGCCCAGCGCCATATCCTGGTAGGCCGGCAGGTCAAAAATACGAATTTTTACCAGTAAAAGAAAGGTGATCAGAGCAAAAATGAGTGGCAATACATTTGTGAAAACTGCATTCTCAGGATTACTTATTTTTTTACTTACAATTGAAATTGTGCCATCGGTATCAGAAAAATCAAGTCTGTTGATTTCATCTTCACCAAATTGATCACTTAAAAAAGAGTTTCTGATTTCCGTATGGGGAAAGTGTATGTCTTCGGTAAAGCTGTTTAAAAGAGTGATAAAATGCAGGTAGATAGAGTTGTTTGGCTGGGATGGTTTCTTTTCGACAATGTCCATCCCAAGCTTTTCAATTGGTTTTCCCTTTAGGGCGACAAGAAACCTTTGATCTACATTGGGAGATTTGCCCTCAATCTGTATTGTTTCAATAATTCTACGTTCACCTTTGCTATTTTCAGAAAACACAGTGAGTTGACTATCGGTGGGGAAAAAACCCTGGAACAGTAACTGATGTTTACTCTCAATGATACATTGTGAAAGATACCCTTTTGTGCCGGTGAAAACAGCTAGTGAGCATAATAATGCGAGAAAAAAATTGAGCAAATTGACTCCCGATATACGTTTACATTTTCATTTGGCAAAGCGCCATTGTACCATCAAAAAAGAAAGAACATATGTACTATACTGTAGTCGCCTTATCGAGAGAAAAGTAACAATTCAGCTCATTTTTGCTATCTGAAACCCTCATTAATTTTCTGCAGGGCACCATTGCCGGGGCAAAGATCGGCTTCAGTCAGAGTGTTGAGGGGTCTCAACGTCGAGTTGATAATATCGTGGGTTTCCATAATATCCGGGTTAACATATATAAGACCGGTGAGCAGCCTACCCTTGTCTTTTTCAGCCTCCAGGTTGTTGACAGCCTTGCGCCTGTCCGTTACATCTTTACTCGAATCCACCTTGTGCAGGTGGATGATACTGCCATCGTGCATCGTTACTTCCTGGCTGCTGCCTTCTTCGTATTGGGTGATGATTTCCTGGGCAAGGGGGATAAAATCAAAGGTGTTTGTCGCCTCCACATGCTGACGGACGTAGTGGTAACTCTTGGTCGATGTGGCAGTGTTGTTAAAAGTGACACAGGGAGAGATTATATCAATAAAGGCGAGGCCGCTATGGGCAATGGCTCCTTTGATGAGTGGTACCAGTTGTTGTTTGTCGCCGGAAAACCCACGAGCCACATAACTTGCACCAAGTTCGATGGCAAGTTCACAGAGATCGATGGAATTGTAGGGGTTGGGCGCACCTTTTTTTCCGGCAGAGCCTTTGTCGGCCGTGGCAGAGTCCTGGCCTTTTGTGAGACCGTAGCAGCCGTTATTCATGCAGAAGTAGTTGAGATTGAGGTTGCGACGCAGCGCATGGGCGAATTGGCCCATACCTATTGATGCAGTGTCACCATCACCTGATACACCTATGTAGAGAAGGTCGCGGTTGGCCATATTGGCACCGGTGGCAATGGATGGCATCCGGCCATGGACAGAATTAAATCCGTGGGATTTGTTGAGAAAATAGGCCGGTGTTTTCGACGAGCAGCCGATGCCGGATATCTTGGCCACCCGGTGTGGTTCTATCGACAGTTCAAAGCAGGCCTGAATAATGGAATTGGTGGCCGAGTCGTGTCCGCACCCGGCACAGAGCGTTGAGATGGCTCCCTCGTAGTCCTTGCGGCTGTATTCAGCACTGTTTTTAGCAAGTTTCGGGTGTCTGAAGTTTGGTTTCTGGACGCTCATGCTTTTTCTCCCTCTGTTCCCTTCGGGCCGTTTTGCAGGTCAATATTGAGAAGATCGCTAATTTTTTCTGTGATGAAATCGGCGGTAATGGGGAGTCCGTCGAAGTTGAGTATGGCCTGAAGTTTTCTTGGCGACAGGGCGTTTTCGGTCATAAGTACTGTTCTTAACTGTGCGTCACGGTTTTGTTCTATCACAAAGATAGTTTCATGTTTGTTGATAAAATCAATAACTTCCTGTTGGAATGGAAAGGCTCTCACCCGGAGGGTATTGACTTTCAAACCCTGCTTTTCAAGTCGGCTCATAGCCTCGTAGGCGGAATGGGTGGTGGTTCCATAGAAAATAACGCCGATACCAAAATCAGGATCCTTTATCTTGGTTCTGGGGCCGGGTGTTAGCGTTCTGGCTGTATCCCATTTACGCAACAGTCGATCCATTCCGGCCTGGTAGATTGCACTGTCTTCGGTGTAGGCCGAATATTCATCATGGGAGGTGCCACGGGTGAAATAGGCACCTTTGGTTGGATGTGTGCCGGGGTATGTCCTGTAGCAGATACCGTCGCCATCCACATCGAGATAGCGTCCCCACTTTTCTTTGAGGTTGTCGAGATCTTCTGCGGTGAGCACCTTGCCACGGTCATATTTACGTTTATCGTCCCAGTGGAGAGGTGCCGAGATGTGGTCGTTCATGCCAAGGTCAAGATCGCTCATGATAATAACCGGGGTTTGCAGTCGCTCAGCAAGATCAAGTGCCTGGGCTCCAAATTCGAAACATTCTTTGGGGTCACAGGGAAAGAGCAGCACATTTTTTGTGTCGCCATGGGAGGCGTAGGCGCAGGCAAGCACGTCGGATTGCTGGGTACGGGTTGGCATTCCGGTACTTGGGCCTGCCCGTTGCACGTTGACCAGTACAGCGGGGATTTCGGCAAAGTAGGCAAGGCCCAGAAATTCGCTCATAAGCGATACACCGGGGCCAGAGGTCGCGGTAAATGCCCTTGCTCCGTTCCAGGACGCGCCGATAACGATGCCAATGGCCGAGAGTTCATCTTCTGCCTGGATGACAGCCACCTTTCTTCTGCCGGTATCTTCTTCTATCCGGAACATTTTTGAGTATTTTTCGAAGGCTTCAATTACCGATGTGGACGGTGTGATGGGATACCAGCCGGTGACCGTTGCACCTCCATAAACTGCGCCTAGGCCTATGGCCGAGTTGCCGTCCATCAGGATATCATCTCCCAGTTTATCGGTTTTTTTCACCGAGAGTTTGCAGGTATCTTTGAAATATTTTTTTGCGTAGTCATAGCCGAGTTTCAGGGCCTTAATATTAGGCTCAGCCAGTTTTGGTTTTTTCTGAAACTGTTTTTCTATGGATTCGGTGAGGATGGAAAAATCGAGATCAATCAAAAAGGAGAGTGAGCCCACATAGATGATATTTTTCAGAAGCTGCCTCAGTTTGGGGTTGGAAAATTCGTCGTTGCACAACTTCGTCAGTGGAATACCTATTTCGACGATATCCTTGCGGTTAAATTCTTCAGCGAGTTCTCGGGTGGAATCATAGAGAAAATAGCCACCTGGCAGGACTTCTTTGTAATCTTTTAAAAGGGTCTGACCATTGACTGCAACCGACATATCAACACCGCCTCGTCTGCCGAGGAATCCATGTTCATTGACACGGATCTCATACCAGGTCGGCAGCCCTTGAATATTGGATGGAAAGATGTTTTTGGGGCTGACGGGCACGCCGAGACGAAAAATTGCCTTGGCAAAGAGATTGTTGGCGCTGGCGGAACCGGAGCCATTAACGTTTGCAAAACGGATAACAAAGTCGTTTACACTTTCTATCGGGTTCATTGTCGGGTTCATTTTTGTCCAGCCTGTGCAGAGTTATAGGTAAATTTCATCATTTCCCAGGACGATGTTGGGCACCGTTCGGCGCAAAGGCCGCAGTGGAGGCAGACATTTTCATCTTTGATCATCACCCTACCGGTGGGTAGTACCGGGGAGACATAAAGTGATTGCTCACGGTTATCGGCCGGAGCCAGTAGCCTGGTGCGCAGTTCCTCTTCGTCACCATTTTCGGTGAAAGTGATGCAGGATTCCGGGCAGACATCGACACAGGAGTCACATTCGATACAGGTCGAGTAGTCAAAGACCGTCTGTACGTCGCAGTTCAGGCAGCGCAGTGCCTCGACGTTGGCCGTTTTTTTACTGAAACCCAGTTCCACTTCGACCAGCCTGTTTTTAAGCGACTTTACCTTGTCAACCGTGGGGACTGCATAACGTTCATCGTCAGATACCTGACTGTGGTAGAGCCATTCCTGCATCCCCATTTTCATGGAGACGAGGTTGGTGGACGGGGCTGGTCGTTTGTGGAGATCTTTGCCCTGGCAGAAAAGGTCGATGGAAATAGCAGCCTGATGGCCATGGGCCACAGCGGTAATAACATTTTTGGGGCCAAAGGCGGCATCTCCGCCAAAGAAAATATGGGGTACGGAAGATTGGTGTGTCACTTCATCGAGCAGTGGCAGTCCGCGTTCATTCATGGTGATGCCAAGATCTGCATCAATAAACGGGAGGGCGTTCTGCTGGCCGACGGCAAGCAGAACCTGATCGCAGGGGATAAAAACCGGTTCTTCTCCGGTTGGAATCAGTTTGCGTCGTCCTTCATTGTCACGCTCTGCCTTTACCTTCTCAAAATTCATGCCGATCAGTTTGCCTTCGTTGATCACAAATTCAAGAGGAGAGTGGTTATCGACAATTGGGATGCCTTCATCCTCGGCGTCTTCTATCTCCCAGGGTGAGGCTTTCATATCCGCTTTGGGGCTGCGTACGATGACCTGTACCTGTTCGCCACCAAGCCTTTTGGTCATGCGGCAGCAGTCCATGGCCGTATTACCGCCGCCAAGTACGAGTACTCGTTCCGGCGCATCTTTAACGTGGCGATAGAGGACTGCGGCAAGCCATTCAATTCCGAGAAAGATTGAAGCGTCTCCTTCCTGCCGGCCGGGAAGGTCGAGGTCGCGGCCGCGGGGGGCGCCGGTTCCAACAAAGATGGCGTCATAACCTTTATCACTGATTGTTTTAAGGCTGTCCACATAGTGATTAAAATGGGTAGTTACTCCCATATCGAGAATTCGGTCAACTTCTTCATTGAGCACTTTCTCGGGGAGCCGGAAGGAAGGAACCTGGGTGCGGACAAAGCCTCCTGCCTTTGGTTGATCGTCGTAGAGATCAACAGTATAGCCCAGGGGCAGTAAATCTCGCGCAACGGTGAGAGATGCGGGGCCACCACCAATAAGGGCAATACGTTTACCGTTTTTTTCGGTAGGAACTTCCGGTAGAAAATCACTGCTGTCGCTTTTATAGTCGGAAGCGGCCCGCTTTAATCTGCAGATAGCAACTGGTGTTTCTTCAACACGGCTGCGCCTGCAGGCAGGTTCACAGGGTCTGTCGCAAACACGGCCAAGGATGCCCGGGAAGACGTTTGAAATCCAGTTGATCTTGAATGCCTCATCGTACTTGCCCTGGGATATCAATCGGATATATTCCGGCACCGGCGTGTGGGAAGGGCATGCGTATTGACAATCTACGACCTTGTGAAAATATTCGGGATGTTCATGGTTTGTCGGTTTCAAAAATCACTCCTGTTTGTGGTGAGAAAAAGGTTCCGTTTTCCGATATCTGTCAGGGTATAAAATTGGTAAAGTAATTGGAAGCATTTTTTTTGTTTATTCGTTCACCAAATAAAGGCCTGACAGCATCATTTGGGAAGAATTCTCACGGCACCTTTGTCGGCTGATGCCGCAAAAAGAGCGTATGCTTTCAGAGCAGTGCTGATGATTCTGTCTCTGCCTGCTGGTGTAAAAGCTGTATCGCCCTTTGCCTCTTCCTTTTCCCTTCGCTTGTCAAGTTCCTGGTCTGTAAGGGTGACGTTTATTTTTCGGGCAGGGATATCAATTTCAATGGTATCTCCATCTTCAAGTAGGCCAATGGCTCCCCCCGCTGCTGCTTCGGGTGAAACATGACCGATCGATAAGCCGGATGTACCACCGGAAAATCGTCCATCGGTGATAAGGGCACATTCTTTGCCGAGATGTATTGATTTGAGATAAGAGGTGGGGTAGAGCATTTCCTGCATTCCTGGCCCGCCTTTGGGGCCTTCATAGCGGATGATTATGATATCACCTGCCTTGATTGAGCCGTCTAAAATGGCATCACATGCAGCATCCTGTGAGAAAAAGATCCGGGCTGTTCCGGTGAACTGAAAGATAGACGGGTCAACTCCTGCGGTTTTAACAATACAGCCATCCTCGGCGATATTGCCAAAAAGAATAGCCAGACCGCCTTCTTTGGAATAACAGTGTTCGAGATCTCTGATACAGCCGCTTTTACGGTCAATATCAGCTTCTTTGTACATGTTGTTCTGGGAGCCCATAACCAGATTTCTACTTCCCCCGGGGCTGCTGAGATAGAGTTCTTCTGCAACGCTAGCGTGGCTGGTTCGGCAGATATCCCAGGTGTCGAGAGTCTCCCCAAGGCTCGGGCTGTCGACTCTATGGACGGATGTGTCAAGGAGTCCAGCCCTGTCCAGTTCTCCGAGAATGGCTATGATGCCGCCTGCCCGGTTGACATCTTCGATATGGTAGCTGGATGAAGGAGATACCTTGCACAGGTTTGGTACTTTTCGTGAAAGATTGTCAATGTCGGCCATGGTGAAGTCAACACCCGCCTCATGGGCTATGGCGAGCAGATGAAGAACCGTATTTGTTGAACCGCCCATGGCTATATCGAGGGTCATGGAGTTCATAAAAGCATTTTTTGTGGCGATGGAACGGGGCAGAACAGAACTGTCTTCATTGCCGTACCAGGCAAAAGCCATTTCAACGATGCGCTCAGCGGCAGTCTCAAAGAGGAGTTTGCGGCCTGCGTGGGTGGCAACGACTGTACCATTGCCTGGTAGGGCAAGTCCAAGCGCCTCATTTAAGCAGTTCATGGAGTTGGCGGTAAACATGCCAGAGCAGGAACCACAGGTCGGGCAGGCGCATCGTTCGACTCGTTCAATTTGCTCATCGCTTACTCCCTGGTCTCCAGCCATTACCATGGCATCGACTAGGTCGTAACGTTTTTCGCCATCTCTGCCTGCCTCCATAGGTCCGCCTGACACGAAAATGGTGGGTATGTTGAGGCGCATGGCAGCCATCAGCATACCGGGGGTGATTTTGTCGCAATTACTGATGCAGATCATGGCATCAACTGTGTGTGCATTGCACATGTACTCAACAGAATCAGCAATCAGTTCTCTGGATGGAAGGGAATAGAGCATGCCGGAGTGGCCCATTGCAATGCCGTCATCTATGGCAATGGTGTTAAATTCAGCGGCAAAACACCCGGCTTTTTCGATGATTGTTTTTACATGCTGACCGATTGCATGGAGGTGTACGTGGCCTGGTACAAATTGGGTAAACGAGTTGACAATGCCGATAATTGGTTTACCAAATTGCTCTTCCTTTACTCCGTTTGCGCGCCAGAGACTGCGTGCTCCGGCCATTCGTCGCCCTTTTGTTGTTGTGTCGCTGCGTAGTGATATTGCCATGATAATTACTCCAAATATGTGATATTAAGTCTTCGTTTGGGAGAAAAGTGTAGAAATATATACAAATATCTTGTAATTCTTACTGAGTTTACGACAATATACTACCTCTATTGCGCAATTGCCAAATTTATTGGAAAGCCGGGGGCTCTTCAGGACAATCTAAGATTTCGCAATTTGAATGTTCGAAGTCTTCGCCTACCTGTCGGAGGCGTAGAATGACGAGCATGTATTATCTTTACAGAGAATAACTATGAAAAAAACAGAAATCGACTATTGGATAGCAACCATGCTGGAGTCCCACAGCAATGTTTCTGATCTTAATATCACAGTTGGCAAAACATTGCAGGTTGAGTCGGCAGGACAACTTGTACCAGTAAATATTACTCCACCGGTTGATGAGCTTACCCCTTTTCAGACGGAAACTTTTGCCTTAAATCTCATCGGAAATAATCGGCGCCTGCTGAGAGATCTCATCGAGAATGGCTCCTGCGATCTCTCGTATTCACTCGGAGATAAAGCGCGGTTCAGGGTCAATATTTTTACCCAGAAAGGGTATTTTTCCACAGTTCTCAGAAAGCTTGAAACGAAGGTGCCTTCCATTGAGGGCATGCAGTTTCCCGATGCCTTTGGCAAGATGGCCTCTGAACTTAATGGACTTGTTCTCTTCACAGGAGCAACCGGAACAGGTAAGACAACCTCTCTTGCTGCCCTGCTCAACCGGATCAATCAGGAGCGATCCGTACACGTCGTGACCCTTGAAGATCCCATTGAGTATGTTCATGAGCAGATGCAGTCCACGTTTAATCAGCGGGAACTCGGTAATGACTTCAGTAGTTTTCCTGTTGGGATGCGTGCTGCTCTTCGTCAGGCACCCAAAGTCATACTGGTGGGTGAGATGCGGGACAGGGATACCATGGAGATCGGTCTGACCGCAGCGGAAACAGGTCAGCTGGTTCTTTCGACTCTGCATACAATCGATTCAGGCCAGACCATCAATCGTATGCTCGGTATGTTTGAGCAGGAGGAACAACCCCAGATACGCAACAGGCTGGTGGACACCATACGCTGGATTGTCAGTCAGCGGTTGTTACCCAAGGTTGGTGGAGGCAGGGTAGCTGCCATGGAAATCCTTCGAACCAGTCTTCGTGTAAAAGATCTTATTATCAATGGTGAAACTGAAGACAACACATTTTATCATATTATCAGGGAAGGTTCAGCGCTTGATATGAGAACCTTTGATCAGCATATTCTTGAACTGTTTAGTCGTGGTTTAATTACCGAAAAAAGTGCCATGACGTATTGTTCCCAGCGTGCTGAAATGAATAGAGGCCTGGATAGGTTGAAAGCAGAGCGGGGTGAGGCGACAACTAATATAACAGATCTATCCATGGAGGAAGAGGACGAGAATCCTTTTGGTGGATATTAAGTGAGGCGAAAATGAGAGTTAACTGTCCGCACTGCGGTAAACAATTGCAGATTAATGTAAAGGTTGAGGAGAGTATCCAAAAGCTTGGGACAGGGCAAAAGCTTAAAGTTAAATGTGTGCACTGTGGGAACCCTTTTGGTCTCGATAAGGAAAATGCTCACTTAGGAGATGCAGAGAAAGCCCGGACTGTATCTTCTGCTGCATCTGCAGGAAAAGATGTTCTTGTCCCTCCTTCTTCGCCGGATATAACCTGGCTCAAAGACGGTGTTTTTGATGATCAGGAGACCGTAGAGGATATTCCCAAGGCCCTTGTCCTTCTGCCGGATATCGAGAGCAAAGCTGCAGTTATTACATCGGTTGGAAAATTTGGTTACCAGGTGGAAGAGGCGGTGACAGCTGAGGAAGCTGTTAATAAAATGAGATTCATCAATTATTCTGCTGTGTTTCTGCATAGTCGATATGAATCAGGTTCTATTGAGTCGGGGTTGTTTCATAGATACATGCGTGCAATGGATATGTCGCGTCGCAGGTATATTCTCTATGTTTTAATAGGTCCTGAGTTTAAGACGCTCTATGATCTGGAAGCTCTGACCTGTTCTGCAAATATTGTTGTTAATGAAACTGAAATTCCGTACATCGGGACTGTGTTGAAAAAAGCCATCCCTGAGTACGAACTGTTGTTTGGTCCGATAATGGAAGAAATGCGAGTGGCTGGTAAATAAGAAAATTATGAATAAATTAATTCTGTCTGCAGGACAGAAGATCGAAAAGATTGCAAGAGCTGGGAAAAGCAGGTACGGCAAAATTTTTGGTCAGAAAATCATCACCAAAGCGGCTAATGAACCTGATCTGGAACGCTCTGAGGTTTTGTCTGAACGTGAGCCGTCAAATGAAAAAAAGTCTGCGCCTCCGGTCGAAAAAGAGAGTCAGGGGAAGTTTCGGCAACCTGCCAGAAAGAAAACCCGGTCGGCGTGGAGCCTTGACAATTTTCCAGTTACTCCGCAGGAAGGAAAAAGTCGTTTCCATGACTACGATATACCTTTGGAGGTTATGCGTGCGATTGCCGGGCAGAAGTTTAACTATTGCACTCCCATTCAGGAAAAATCACTGGCTGATGTCCTTGCGGGCAAAGATCTTGTGGGCAAAGCCAATACGGGAACCGGTAAAACAGCGGTATTTCTCGTTGCTATTTTGTCCCGCCTGTTGAGCGAGCGTAAAACCGGTGGCTCAAATGGTGATGTAAAAGCACTTGTTCTTGCTCCAACCCGGGAATTGGTCGTGCAGATAGCAAAGGATGGGGTTGGTCTGGCGAAATATTGCGGCATCTCTGTCCAGCCTGTCTATGGCGGAGTTGATTACCAGAAGCAGCTCAACGTGCTGAAGTACAAGAAAGCCGATGTTGTAATAGCAACTCCCGGTCGGCTGATTGATTTTATGAATAAGGGGATTATCGATTTAAAGAAATGTTCCATTCTGGTTCTTGATGAAGCCGACAGGATGCTTGATATGGGGTTTATCCCTGATGTTCGAAGAATTGTCGGTCGTCTTCCGAGGGGGAAAGATCGTCAGACAATGCTGTTTTCAGCCACGGTACCGGATGATGTGCGTCGGCTGGCCTCCCAGTGGTGTGTTCATCCAAAACTTGTTGAGGCGGAGCCTGATCAGGTGGCTGTTGATACTGTCGAACAGGCTGTTTACCTGACGACAACGGAGGAAAAGTATGTAGTTTTGTATAATCTGATCCAGTGTCATGCAGAAGAGAGAATTATTGTTTTTACCAATATGAAGAACGAGGCGAAACGGCTTGCAGACAGATTGCAGCGAAATGCTATTGATTGCGTCTTGTTGTCGGGGGATGTCGATCAGACTAAAAGGTCGAAAAGGCTGGAGCGATTCAGGGAAGGAAAAGTGAAAGTCCTTGTGGCAACAGATGTGGCCGGAAGAGGGATTCATATTGAAGGGATAACATTTGTTGTTAATTACACCCTACCGTATGAGCCTGAAGATTATATCCATCGAATTGGTAGAACCGGCCGGGCTGGAGCGAGTGGCAAGGCGGTCAGTTTTGCCTGCGAGGAAGGATCGTTTTATCTGCCGGCGATTGAAGAGTTAATCGGTAGAAAATTGGAATGTGTTGTGCCTGAAGAATTTTTGTTGAAAACACCACCCAAAAGATCTGTGAAGAAAAACAATCAAGGGTCTAAACGGCCCGGGCCGCAGAAAACGCGGCAGAAAAAATATACGCCTGACGGGCGGAACCATCAACCTGGTGGAAAGAAGAAATAGAGTTGATCTTTGGTGGACAGGCTCTTTGGTAATGTTCTGGTGCGGAGCTTGAAAAAAAATTAAATATTTGTGCAAGAAGTAGTTGTCCTTTCGTTGAAAAATTGATATACAGTACTGTTCATGTATCCGGAGGTTGCTTTCCGTTTTCGGAGGGTGGCCTTATTTTCTTTTTATTCCGACAGAAAGGTGAGTTGGAGTAAGTAACCTTAACCTTATTTGGCCTCTGGTCCACAGGAAGAGTAAAATCAATGACAGAACAATTAAATCAATCAACCCAGGAAGAAAGTGAAGAGCTGAGTTTTGCTGAACTCTTTGAAATGGAAGAAAACAATAAGGTAGTCGCCGTTGGTGATGTTGCAATGGGCACAGTCATCGGCACTGTTGACGATTATCTCCTTGTTGATGTCGGTGATAAAGCGGAAAGTTATATTGCCAAGTCAGAATTTCGCCTGGAAGATGGAGAAGAGATTGCCATCGGTGACGTTTATGAAGTTTTTGTAGAACGTCGTAAAGAAGAGGGTGGACTCCTCCTGTCACGAGAAAAAGCCATTGCCATTAAGGTATGGGAAAAGATAGCTGAGATTCAGGAAGCGGATGAGACCATTGAAGGTCGGATTGAGAACCGTGTTAAAGGTGGAATGTCTGTTGATATTGGTGTCCCCGCCTTCCTGCCTTACTCGCAGATTGACCTCCGTCCCGTAAAAGATCTCGATGCTCTTATCGGTAATTCGATGGAGTTCAAGATTTTGAAGTTCAACAAGAAGAGAAACAATGTTGTCATCTCCCGTCGTGCCATTCTCGAAGAAGAGCGCAACAAACTGCGTGAAGAGATGCGTTCCAGATTGGAAGAAGGACAAATTATTAAAGGTGCCATTACCAATATCACAGACTACGGTCTCTTTATCGATATGGGTGGCATGGACGGCTTGTGTCATATTACCGATCTGTCATGGGGTCGGGTATCTCATCCCGCCAAGCTCTATAAAGTGGGCGAAGAGCTTGAGGTGAAGGTTCTGAAATATGATAGAGAGAATGATCGTGTTTCTCTTGGTGTGAAGCAGCTTCGTGATGATCCATGGGCTACGGTTGTAGATAGATACCCGGTTAATGAAACTACTAAAGGTAAGGTCGTATCCATTACCGACTATGGTGTTTTTGTTGAACTTGAAGAGGGAGTCGAGGGTTTGATTCATGTCTCTGAAATGACATGGTCCAAGAAGCCTCGTCATCCATCCAAAATGGTGACCGTGGGCGATGAAGTAGAGATCATGGTACTCAATATTGAAACCGAGACCAAACGTATTTCCCTTGGCATGAAGCAGCTCCTGCCGAACCCATGGGATCTGGTGACCGATAATTATCCTGTTGGCTCTGTTATTGAGGGTAAAATTAAAAATATTACTGACTTTGGTGTATTTATTGGCATTGAAGAAGGTATTGACGGTCTGATTCACGTTTCTGATCTTTCCTGGACCGAGCGCATTAAACATCCTTCAGAGAAGTACGCAAAGGGTGAGACCATTCAGGCGGTTGTTCTGAAAATTGACAAGGAAAACGAGAGATTTTCTCTTGGTATCAAGCAACTTGTGCCAGATCCATGGCAGGCCGCTTACAACAACTATCCCTCAGGTACCGTTATAGAGGGTGAAATCACTAATGTTACCGATTTTGGTGTGTTTGTGAAGCTTGAAGAGGGCATTGAAGGTCTTGTGCATGTTTCAGAGTTGAGCAAAGACAAAGTGAAAACTCCGGTTGGCATGTATCAGGTTGGAGACGTTTTGAAGGCGATTGTCATCAATGTTTCAGCTAAAGATCGTAAGATTGGTCTTTCTGTAAAAACTCTGGAAGGTGATGATGAGGGTGTTGCCGTAGAGAAGTTCAAGAAAGCGGAGAAGGTTGCTGCTGAAACAGCTCCTTCCACTTTTGGTGATCTGCTCAAGGCGGCGGCTGAAGGCGGAGAAACTACAGAAGGCGAATAGTAAAAGGCTCAATTGGTATCTTGAATTGAAACAAGCCTGTAGATAAAGTGGAAAGGTTGTCGTGTTAGAGGTTCGATGCGACAACCTTTTTTTTGTAACTGCCCACAGCACAGGCACCCCATCTTCGCACGGTCACATTTGCTGGTATAGAGTGGCTATAACGGGCAAATATGCCTGTACGAATATGGAGCACCTGTGAACAGTTACAGTTCGGAGGTAATAAAAACACAGAGTTATGCACTCCGTGAGTAGTTACCTTTTTTTTAAAATAGATAGAGAGGGTACCCTGGCGGGTATCTTACATCACACTGGAATAGCAATTTGGTATGTTAAAAAAAGATGTAGTTGATAAGGTGAGTAGTGAGCTTGCAATCCAGAAACAGGATGTAACGCTGGCCGTTGATATCATGCTGGAAACCATGGCTAACGCACTGATTGAGAAGAGGCGCATTGAACTGCGCGGTTTTGGCAGTTTTTCAGTAAGAGGAAGAAAACCACGCTCGACCAAGAATCCGAGAACCGGAAAGATGATGGACATTCCGAGTAGGAAGACCCTGCATTTTACTATGAGTAAATCGCTGAAAGAGGCGTTGATCAGCGAAACGGATTAACATCACCCTTACCGACACGCAATACCTCGGGATAGTTACCCGTCAGGTCGATTACGGAGGAAGGATCGGGAAAGATGGGGCCACCGTCTATGACCAGTTCTATCCGGTTGCCAAGGTGTTGTTCTATTTCGTAAGGGTCGGCAAGATCAATTTCTTCGTCTTCAAAGTGTACGCTGGCGTTTACTATCGGGTTGCCCAGAGTTTCCAGGAGTAGCCTGCAGATAGGATGTTCGGGAACTCTGATACCAACTGTTTTTTGTTTACTTGCCATGATTTTGGGAACCAGTTTTGTTCCGGGAAGGACAAAGGTATACGGGCCGGGCAGGTTTTTTCTGAGAAGCCTGTAGGCAGTGTTTGAGACGTGGGCGTATTTGCTGATATCAGAAAGATCGGAGCACATAAATGAAAAAGGCTTCTGTTTTGGCCTTTTTTTCAGTTGTATGATCTGCTTAATGGCTTTTGGATTAAAGAGATCACATCCAATGCCGTATCCTGTATCTGTGGGATAACAGACAACAGCTCCGTTTTTGAGTAGTTTGATGACCCTTTGGATCAGACGAAGTTGAGGGTTCTCAGAATTTATTTCAAGCAGCATTTTTCGTATATCCCTTCATTTTTGACAGATTTGTTGTTTATAAATTATTTTTTATAAAGATGCTTACAATATTTACAATAATCAGTTGTTCGGCCTTTTGCACAGGGAGAGAATATGTTACCGGATCATATTGAGACAGCACTGACTTTTGATGATTTATTATTAGTACCCTCCGCGTCGGAGATATTGCCCAACGAGGTGAGTCTTGAAACGCGATTGACAGACACTATTTCGTTGAAAACACCACTTGTCAGCTCTGCCATGGATACCGTTACCGAGCACAGGACGGCGATAGCAATGGCCCGGGAAGGCGGTATTGGAATTATTCACAAAAATTTGACCGTCGAAGAACAGGTCGTAGAAGTTGAACGGGTTAAAAAATCTGAATCAGGTATGATCATTGACCCCATTACCGTGACCCAGAATCAATCTGTTGCAGAGGTGCAGGTCATAATGAGCACCTATAAAATATCCGGTCTGCCTGTGCTCCACGAAGGAAAACTTGCGGGAATAGTCACCAACCGTGATCTTCGTTTTGTTTCGGACGATGGCTTGAGAGTAGCTGATGTTATGACCTCCAAAAACCTGGTAACGGCCAAAGTTGGCATTGATCTCGAACATTCTAAAGCCCTTCTCCATGAACACAGGATTGAAAAACTACTGGTTGTTGATGATGAAGGTCTGCTTCAGGGATTAATCACTATTAAGGATCTTGAAAAGATAAAAAAATATCCCTTTGCTGCCAAAGATGAATTTGGCAGGCTACTGGTTGGTGCCGCGCTTGGTGTCGGGCCTAATCTTGAACAAAATGCTGAAAGGTTACTGAAGGTTGGCATCGATGTAGTTGTGATTGACTCTGCCCATGGTCATTCCAAAGGTGTAATTGAGGCTGTAAAAAAGATAAAACTGGCATTCCCGGATCTTTCGGTAATCGCTGGGAATGTAGCTACAGGAGAGGGAACAGAAGATCTGATAAAGGCTGGAGTGAATGGTGTCAAGGTCGGAATTGGACCGGGCTCAATCTGTACCACCAGAATTGTTGCAGGTGTCGGTGTGCCGCAGATGACTGCGCTGAAAAAATGTGTGACAGTCGCAAATAAATATAATATTCCGATTATTTCTGATGGCGGTATAAAATACTCTGGTGACCTGGCTAAAGCGATAGGTGCCGGGGCATCAACGGTGATGCTCGGCAGCCTTTTTGCCGGAACCGATGAGACTCCGGGTGATACTTTTATCTATCAGGGAAGAACGTATAAAGGGTATCGTGGCATGGGTTCGCTTGGGGCAATGAGCCAGACACAGGGATCGGCGGATCGGTATTTTCAGTCGGAAGTCACCTCGTCGTCCAAACTTGTTCCGGAAGGGATTGAAGGGAAGGTTCCATACCGTGGTCCTATTGCCACCGTGGTTTACCAGATGATTGGCGGCCTGCGGTCCAGCATGGGGTATGTGGGTGCAGCGACGATTGCGGAGTTGCAGGAAAAAGCGACGTTTGTTCGTATTTCGCCGGCGGGTCTGAAAGAGTCTCACGTGCATGACGTTATAATCACCAAGGAAGCACCCAATTATCGAACGGCATAATAATAACAAGAATATTACTCGAAAAATCATGGATATACATAGCGAAAAAATCATTATTCTTGACTTTGGTTCACAGACAACCCAGCTGATTGCAAGAAGGATTCGAGAGCAGAAGGTGTATAGTGAGATACATCCGTTTTCTACTTCTCTTGAAAAAATCAAGGCATTGAAACCTTCCGGCATAATTCTTTCAGGCGGGCCATGCTCTGTCTATGATGAGGATGCTCCGCACTCGGATCTGGGTTTATTTGATCTCGGCGTTCCGGTGCTCGGCATCTGTTATGGCGCCCATCTCATGATCCAGCAACTTGGTGGCACAGTTGAAAAAGCTGAAAAGCAGGAATTTGGTAAGGCGGATCTGACGATTACCTTTACAGCGGGGCTTTTTGCAGGTCTTGAAACGGGCACAGTAAAACATCAGGTCTGGATGAGTCATGGTGACCGCGTGGAATCTCTACCCAACGGTTTTGAGGCAACGGCCATCTCTGACAATTCACCTTTTGCGGCTCTTCGGCACAGGGAAAAAGAATTCGTTGCTGTGCAGTTCCACCCGGAAGTTGCGCACACATTGATAGGCACGGATGTACTGCGCAACTTTATATTTGGTCTATGTGAGTGCAAACCTGAATGGACGATGCATTCCTTTATAGAATCCAATGTTCAGATTATCAGAGACAGTGTGGGGGCAGACAATGTTATCTGCGCTCTATCCGGTGGAGTCGACAGCTCTGTGGTTGCAGCGATTGTGCATAAAGCCATTGGTGATCAGCTTACCTGTATTTATGTAAATAACGGCCTTATGCGAACGGGTGAGACAGAATCAATACTTCGCTTTTTCAAGGAAAAAACAAAGCTCAAGGTAATAGATGTGGATGCCTCCGAGTTTTTTTTAAAAGAGTTGGATGGGGTCAAAGATCCTGAGATAAAACGTAAACGCATTGGTCTGGGATTCATTAAAATATTTGAGGAAGAGGCAAAGAAAATTGGCAGGGTTAACTATCTGGCACAGGGAACACTCTATCCCGATGTGATTGAATCGGTCAGTTTCAGGGGGGAAGCGCCAATTAAATCCCATCATAATGTGGGTGGCCTGCCTGAAATAATGCAACTTGATCTGATAGAACCATTACGGGAACTTTTTAAAGATGAGGTTCGTGAACTTGGTCTTGAACTTGGGTTGCCTGAAGAGGCGATTTATCGGCAGCCTTTTCCGGGGCCGGGCCTTGGTATACGCATAATGGGCGAGGTAACGGCGGAGCGATTGGACATTCTTCGTCAGGCCGATGTGATCGTGCTCGATGAGATGCGAAAAGCGGGCTGGTATCGCAAGGTATGGCAGTCTTTTGCAGTTCTTCTTCCGATTCAGACAGTTGGTGTAATGGGTGATGGTCGTACCTATGAACATGTTATTGCCATTCGTTCTGTTGATTCAAGGGATGCGATGACGGCAGATTGGTCGAAACTGCCCTACGAAATTCTCGGAGAAATATCATCGAGGATCATCAATGAGGTTCGTGGGGTCAACAGGGTTGTTTATGATATCTCCTCAAAGCCTCCGGCAACCATCGAGTGGGAATAATGCTTAAAACCGGCATTTATGTAGATGCAGAAAACATAAGAATGTGCGGTGGTTACGGCATGCGGTATGATGTTCTTGCCGAGCTGGCAAATTGTGGAAACTCCACCCTGCTCAGAGCAAATTCCTATCTCGCAGAAGATCGGGAGCGTGCAAAAGACGATAATGATTATCGGCAGAAAATATATCGCTACCATGAAGTGATTCGGCAGTGTGGTTTTAAGGTTATCAAGAAAATCGTCAAACATTTTGTTGACGATGAAGGCATTTTGACAACCAAAGCCAATGCAGATATGGATCTGGCCATCGATGCTCTGCTCCAGGCAAGAAACCTTGACCGCATTATCCTGCTTACGGGAGACGGTGATTTTATTCGCCTTGTCCTTGCTCTTCAGAACATGGGCTGTCGGGTAGAGGTCATCGCTTTTAAAAATGTCAGCAACGAGCTGAAAGAAACTGCGGATAGTTTTCTTTCGGGCTTTCTGGTACCAGGGCTTTTACCTATTGCCACCACTAACAATGGAGACAGATATAGAGGCATTCCCATAAATTATAATCCGGATCGGGGTTTTGGTTTTATGCGTTATTATACCCTTTCCACTGAAGGATTAATCGCTGAATCTGTTTTTTTTCACTGTTCCAAAGCGGTTGAAGTGAGTGATTCCCTTTTTCTGGATACATCTAATATTTTTGAATTCACAATTGTTAAAAATCCTGATAATAGTAACCGCACAGAGGCTTGGGATATCCAGTCCGTTGTTGAATAATATCTATTCCGGTTCTACGTGCGGCAACCAAAGAGGTGAAAAATGATGAATATGAACTTTTCCATGGAAACGTTACAATCTTTGCAACCGTTGCTTATGCCCTATCTTTTCAAAGGACTTGCTGCACTGGTAATTTTTGTAATCGGGAAATGGCTTGCACGGAAAATAACCAATATCCTGGTTAAGATTCTGGAGAAGCAGGGTGTTGATATTACCCTGGTTAAATTTTTGGAAGGTATTGTCTATTATGCCTTGCTGGTTTCGGTGATGATTGCGGCTGTGGGCCAGCTTGGGGTTAAAACCACTTCTTTTCTTGCCGTGCTTGGTGCAGCATCTCTTGCCATTGGCCTTGCGCTTAAAGATTCACTGGCAAATTTTTCATCCGGTGTGATGCTTATCCTTTTTCGACCCTTTAAAGTTGGAGATGTTGTTACTGTTGCCGGGGAAACCGGTAAAGTTGAACATATATCAGTTTTTAGCACAATTTTGAACACCGCTGACAACCAGAGAAAAATCATTCCAAACGGTGGTATTTCAAACGCGACAATCACAAATATCACCACAAACCCAACGCGTAGAGTCGATCTGATTGTTGGTATTGGCTATGACGATGATATTCGTCTGGCAAAAGAGACTCTTGAGAAAATTGTTGCCGAAGACAGTCGTGTCCTAAAAGACCCTCAGCCATTGATTGCTGTTTCCGAACTGGCTGATTCGTCCGTTAACCTCGCAGTACGGCCATGGGTTGCAACTGGTGATTACTGGGATGTCTATTTTTCTTTAATGGAAAAAATAAAACTTACCTTTGATGAAAAGGGAATCTCTTTTCCATATCCCCAACATGATGTGCATCTACTGAAAACAGAGCAATAGCCGTTAAAGGTGAGGGCTTAGGTGCAATGACTTCGAAACTTCTGCTTGCAGCAGATATTGGTGGTACAAAAAGTGATATTGCGCTTTTTGAGTGTGATATCTCCTGCTCTGTTCCACTTTTACAAAAGAAATATATAAACGCTGATTTCTCTGGAATTGAGGATGTCATTGCGTGTTTTCTTGCAGAGTGTGATCATACTCCTCTCGCGGCTTGCATCGCTGTAGCCGGTATAATCTCAGGTGATCAGGTTCGTATGACAAACCTGTCCTGGCAGGCAGATTGTTCCAGCCTGAGACAGCAATTTGGTTTTTCACGGATTCTGCTTATCAATGACTTGACGGCTTTATGTAGTTCATTGCCGCTTCTTGGCAGCTCTGACTTATTGGAAGTTCAGCAGCCAAATGGTGCTTGTGGTGAGATTAAAGGGGTAATTGCCCCGGGTACAGGTCTAGGCGAAGGTTTATTTATTTCCCTAAAAAGCCAGCAACTGGCATGTGGTTGCGAAGGTGGGCATGCTGATTTTGCTCCGCTGGATGAGGAACAGCTTGCTCTGCTTATGTGGATGCAGAAGAGAGAAAAACCCGTCAGCTATGAAATGCTTATTGCGGGGCCGGGTCTTGCAAAGCTCTATGAATTCTGCAGAGACTACCACCACATGCCTGAGTCCAGAACAATTATGCATAATATGGCAAGAGCAGGTGATGTTACACCCGTTATTATAGATGGAGCCCTGTCTGAACCCTGTTGCCCTCTTTGTCGTCACGTACTGGATCTGTTCCTTTCGATTCTTGGCAGTGAAGCTGGTAATCTTGCGCTTAAGGTATACGCTACAGGAGGGATTTATCTTGGAGGAGGAATCCTTTCAAGGATTGCAGAAAAAATATCGTATAAGGGATTTTTAGAGAATTTTTGCAGAAAAGGACAGATGGCAGATCTGTTGGCTACTATTCCTGTGCATGTTATACTCAAGCGTGATGCTGCTTTGATCGGGGCCGCCCGTTTTGGCCATGACGAATTTTTTAAAACCACCGATAATGATTGATATTTCTGTTGTTCCCGAACCAGTATTGAGGGCTTATTGCCCGCAACCAGAGTTGTGTGTAGTCTCTTCACTTGGCTGCGGTAATATTAATGATACTTTTCTTGTTGAGTCTTCTTCCACCCGTTTTGTCCTGCAACGAATAAATAAAAATGTTTTTCCTGAACCACTCAGGGTTATCCAAAATTTCCCCTTGGTATCCCTCCATTTACTCTCTCAAAACAGAGAATGCGAGGAACTGTTCAAGGTTGCGGAACCCCTGTTGACCAGGCGGGGAGATCTCTTTTACCGTGATAAAAATGAGGAGCACTGGAGGGCTCAGAGTTATATTCCCCACGCCGCTCTATTAACAATGAGTGGGAGTCACCAGGCTTTTCAGGCAGGACGGACACTGGCCTTGTTTCACAGCCGTATTCGCAACCTCGATGTTTCCTGCCTGCAGGATCCATTACCGGGATTTCATGACCTGGCAGCTTATCTTGAGGGTTTTGATGGAGTAGTGCAGGAAGAAGATGTTGTGGGGGAGGATATTCGATATTGTCTGAAAACCATTGCTCATTACCGAATGAGAGCAGATGCCTTTTTAAAGGCGCAAAATGATGGGACGCTTACAGATCAACCTATCCATGGTGATCCAAAAATTGACAATTTTTTCTTTAATAAAAAGGGCTTGGCTTTTGGCATGCTTGATCTGGATACTGTTCGTTCGGGGCTTGTTCATCATGATCTCGGAGACTGTCTGCGTTCGTGTTGCAACAAGTCGGGTGAGGCGGCAGACTCAGGAGAGATATTTTTTGACATGGAGTTGTGTCAATCCCTTCTTGAAGGGTATTTTTCAATATGCCACTCCTGTTTTACAGACCAGCAGCGAGTATTGATCTTTGATGGTCTGTTACTTATCACCTTTGAGCTGGGCGTTCGTTTTCTTACCGATCATTTCCGGGGTAATACCTATTTCAAAGTTGACAGGGCTGATGAAAATCTCGACCGGGCTATCAATCAGTTTCGGCTGACAAATGATATTGAGCGATGTGAGAACCGCATAAAAAGAATATTGCTCTGAATCCTTTGGTGTCAGGAGTTTATCGACTCGATTGGTAACTACTCACGGAGTTCATAACTCTATGTTTTTATTACCTCTGCACTGTAACTGCTCACAGGTGCTCCGTATTCGTGCAGGCACATTTGCCTGTTATAGCCCCTCTATACCGGCAAATGTGACCGTGCGAAGATGGGGGGCCTGTGAGCAGTTACCTCGATTGAATAGAGGTATTGGCCTATGGTGTCGGTGAGGTGATTGGAAGGATTTTCGAATTCGATGCCAATTTTTGTTTCACTACTGTTGATTTTTAAATTTCTAATGGTACCGTTGACTTTTTGTTCCTCTTTTACTCCGGGCAGAAGACAGTGGAGCATAATTCGTGTATTCATTTTGATCTGTGGCAGGTTTGTTCTTTCTTTGTGTTTGATCTGAAAAAGACAGCCGGTGGTATTCAAATCAATCAGTACACCGTATAGTTCCTCTCCACCCGGAAGGCGAAAGGTACAGGGAATAAAAATTGAGGATCGTTTGGTCTTCCGCAATTCATGGAAATGGAGCACACCGGGATACTCGATAAAGAGGAGTTTATATGGGGGTGAAATGGTTTTGAGGAGTTGGGATTTAAACATCAAAACCCTTCCCCTGTGAGTATATTTAATGAGTATTCGCTGTCTGTCTCCCTTCATTTGTTTGAGATCTTCCGCCGGTAGAGGGTTTGTCACTATAAGGTAATTATCAGGAGACATGCCGACCAGAGTAGCTTCAAAGAGAGAGTCGAGATGAGGAAACTCCAGTTCCATGCGGAAACCGATTTCAAGGGGGATTCGTTTTCCCATCGTTGGTAAGTGGTGTAGCGGGAGTTGATGATTTTTATTTATGGGCAATTGGGCGATGTGTTTGTCCCGTTCATCTTTGAGGCGTGCGGCCTCGGTGATTATAGTAATAAGAGGTTTGTTGATCTGACGCTTTCGTTGTTTATTGAAAAAACGTATTCGGATAACAGCTTCCTGCCATCCCAGGATTATAAGCGCTGCATCTTCGCCTTCGAAATTTTTTGTTTCTGCGCCGATCAGTTGGCCATCTTTGATATAGAGAAGCCCTGTATCATTTTTTCGGTTCATCTGCAATGTGCAGGTTTTCCCTTCATTTTCGAGCATTTGTAGAAAGCTGTGGATGGGAATACCTCTGATCATTCCACTGGTAGCCGTTTGGAGCAGATCTTCTGCGTGCTGTAGAAGGAGTGAGGTGTCAACCGGTTTTTCAAGGCAATGGACGGCGCCATGTCTGAGCACATCTTCACGTTTTGTGCCATCTTCAGCTGACAGGGCAATACAGGGAACAGAGGGAAATGTGCTGGTGAGTCGGGCAAAATTTTTTAGTTTGTTACCAAGGGGAACGGCCAGATCACAGACAACGAGATCTACCTGCTGTTTCGACATAATGGTTATGGCGGCTTTTTCTTCTGTTGCCGTCATGACATTTATTTTCCATTGCCATTTTTCAAAGAGGTTTACCAGAGCTTTTAATTCGACAACTTCATTTTCTATGATGACAACTGTTTTCATTTTAAATGAGAAGTGGTTGAGGTATTTGAGTGGGAAATAATAACTTGGGAAAAAGTTAGTTTTATCAGGGTATCCCGCTTATAAATAATATCATTTTTGAATCTGCTTGTATGCAGGAATCTAAAAAAATGGTAACAATATTGAAAAAAAATTATAGTTCTTCATGGTATAAGGTATCCATTTGGAAGCCAATTTTTAAATCGTAACTACTCACAGGCCCCCCATATTCGCACGGTCACATTTGCCGGTATAGAGGGGCTATAACAGGCAAATGTGCCTGCACGAATATGGAGCACCTGTGAGCAGTTACAGTTCAGAGGTAATAAAAACATAGAGTTATGAACTCCGTGAGTAGTTACTTTAAATCATTGATAGAGAGAATATGACAACACAATCACCATTTACCCTGAAGTCCCGTTCATCTGAATGTGCTGCACGGAGAGGAGAAGTCAGGACCAGGCAGGGAGTTTTTCAAACGCCGGTTTTTATGCCAGTTGGCACCCAGGGTACAGTGAAAGCGGTAACACCGGAAAACCTGCAGGAAATGGGCGCTGGCATAATTCTTGGTAACACGTACCACCTTTTTATTCGCCCGGGCCACGAGCTTATTGAAAAATTTGGTGGCCTCCATTCGTTTATGAACTGGAAAGGGTCTATACTGACGGACAGCGGCGGTTTCCAGATTTTCAGCCTTAAAGAGCTTGCAACTATCACAGAAGAAGGTGCTGCTTTCAGATCGCATCTCGATGGTTCCAAGCTGTTTCTGAGTCCGGAAGATGCTGTCCATGTTCAACAGTCCCTTGGTTCGGATATAATGATGTGCCTCGATACCTGCATCCCTTATCCGGCCACCAGAGATGAAACCATTAAGGCGACTGATCTTACTACGCGCTGGGCACGAAGGTGTCGAGAGGCACACACCAAGAGGGAGAGGCTGTTGTTTGGCATTGTTCAGGGCGGCATGCATCCGGATCTGCGGCAGGAACATGCAGCAGCGCTGATAGATATAGGATTTGACGGATACGCAATTGGTGGCCTGAGTGTGGGGGAAGAAAAACAACTGATGCATGATATGACTGAGGCTACGGTTCCATCTTTGCCGCAGGACTATCCCGTTTATTTGATGGGAGTAGGTACTCCTTCAGATCTGGTGGAGGGTGTCTGGCGGGGTGTTGACATGTTTGACTGTGTTATGCCGACCAGAAATGCAAGGAACGGTTCCCTTTTTACATCAAAGGGGAAAATAGCTATTAAAAACGCTAAGTTCCGAGAAGACCAGAGACCACTTGATGAGACCTGTTCCTGCTATACATGTCGCAATTATTCAAGAGCCTATCTGCGCCACCTTTACAAGGCCAGAGAGATATTGAGTTATCATCTCAACACAATTCATAATCTGCACTTCTATCTGACTCTGATGGCGGATATTCGAAAGGCAATAGAAGAAGATAGTTTTGCACAGTTTCGCAAAGATTTTTATAGCAAGCTTGAGCACGAATGATTACCATGCACTCAACTTTTAGTGCCTTACTGCTAAAACCTGTAATAAAAAAGAGAAAATTCAGAATTGATTTAAAATTGTGCCGGTAATTTAAGCACCAAGGCACTTATACCCCCTTGTGGGGTATTCAACATGTAAAAAACTCCCGGTGGAGCAGATTTTACATACATCCGTTACTTTTTTGGAGGACTTAATATGGTAGGAATTGCCCATGCTGCAGGACCGGCAATTGGTGGAGGTGCCGGTGGATTTGCTTCGTTTATCCCGCTTATACTCATCTTTGTGGTGTTTTACTTTTTACTTATCAGGCCACAGCAGAAACAGGCCAAGCAACACCAGGCCTTCTTGAATGATTTGAAAAAAGGTAATCGTATTGTCACCAAAGGTGGATTACACGGCGTTATCACGGGTATAAAAGATTCTGTAATAACCCTGGAAATTGCAAAAGATGTGGAAGTAAAAGTTTCCCGTGACTCTGTTGGTGGTGCCCTTGGTAAAGCTGGTGAGGTTCCAGCTAAAAAAGCCAAAAAAAGTGCCGGTGGTTGAGGCATCGGAGGCTGTTGAAATCTACAGGTTGTAGAAAATATTAAAGCCGGATTGCCGTGTGGCATTCCGGCTTTTTCTTTTTGAAAGTGTACTTATGGCAAAGAAAAAATTTTATGCGGTCGCCGTTGGTCGTGAATGTGGAATCTTTACGGATTGGGCTACGGCTGAAAAGCAGGTGAAGGGATTTCCAGCGGCGAAGTTCAAAAGTTTTCCCAGTGAAAAACAAGCGAAAGAATGGCTGACAAATCCGGTATATGCTACAAAAAAGAGATCCGCGAAAGAAAACGATAAACCGAGTGTTTTTTACAGAGCAGAGCCGGGCGAAATAACAATCTACACGGATGGTGGTGCGCTGAATAATCCGGGTCCCGGAGGTTACGGTGTTGTTATTGCAGAAGATGATAAGGTACGGGAGCTGAGTGGTGGCTTTCGCTTAACCACCAATAACAGAATGGAGATGATGGCAGCTATTGTGGCTCTGACGGAAGTGCAGGCTTGTGATAAACGGATAAGACTTTTTTCCGATTCCAGCTACCTTGTTAATGGTATTACCAAAGGCTGGGTTCAAAAATGGCAGAAGAATGGCTGGATAAAGTCTGATGGAATGCCCGTTTCAAATATTGACCTCTGGACACAGTTGATTGAGTTGAATACTAATCTTGATGTGACGTTTTTCTGGGTGAAAGGACATGCAGGCAATGAAGGAAATGAACGTTGTGACAGGCTGGCAGTCGCCGCTGCAAAGCAATCTCCTCAGGTTGTGGATGTCGGATACGAAGGCGTGAGGTAAAAAACCGGACACGGGAGTACGGTAGATGATATGGAATTTCATACTCTATTTGTTGTACGGGCTGGCGTTTTTTACCTTGGGAGTGGCTATCCTCTCCAGGGATATTCGTCTGAGTGAGCTTGGCATTGCCAGAATTATCTGGCTTCTCGCTGCTTTTGGTATTATCCATGGTTTCCATGAATGGCTGGAGTTGCTGGAGCAACTGGCACCGGAAGTGAAAACGTATTCATTTGCTCTGTTTCGTCTGGCTGTTGTCAGTATTTCTTTTCTGTTTCTCCTCTATTTTGGTCTGTTTTTAAATATTATTACTCTCTACGGAGACAATGCCCTGCAGACCACGCCTAAGATGGTAAAGGCACTTGTCGGTGTTTCAGCACTGTTGCTCATTCTCGTTGCGGCCTCTTTTGATGTTGGAACGGGGAAAGATATAAATACACGTATATTTGTAGCTTTTCCAGGTGGTTTGCTGTCGGGTATCGGCCTGGTTATTTATTCGAGAACTGTGCTGGCTTTTTCTAAAAACGTGGCACTCAATTTCATTCTGGCCGGTACGTTCATGGTCAGCTACGCTTTTATGACCGGTGTTGTTCATTCACATGCTATAATACCTTTTCTCGGTATCAAGGTCGTGTTTTTTAGAGGTTTGAGTGCCTTTCTGGTGATGTTTTTTACTATTCGGGCATTATCCGTATTTAGTCTGGAACAGCGTGAGTTGATCAATGAGCAGTTGTTGCGTTTTTCGCAGTCAGAGAAATTAACTTCCATGGGGATACTGGCTGCAGGCATTGCCCACGAGATCAACAATCCATTAACTAACGTTTCCCTTAACGTTGAGATGCTGAAAGATCTGGTTGAGCGAAATGCAAAGGTTGATAAAAAGCTGAATGCTATTGAGCGAAATGTTGAAAGGGCTTCGCGGATAGCAAAAGAGTTGTTGCATTTTTCCCGGGAAAAAGAGACATCGCTGGAACGTATTAATATAAACGACGTTATTGAAAGCACGAAAAACCTGCTTAACAATCAGCCTCTTAATGGTATTATCCAGTTGAGAATGCAAAGTGTTCCGCAGGTTTTAGGCATCTCGTGGAAACTTGAAGAAGTTTTTATCAACGTGCTGATGAACAGTATAGATGCCTGCACAAAAGAAGACAGTATTGAGATTGAAACATTTCAGGATGGAAACAGTGTTGTTGTTGAGTTCACTGATACAGGTTCAGGGATTGGAGAAGAAGATATTCTAAAGGTGTTTGATCTGTTTTACACCACAAAAGAAATCGGCAAAGGTACGGGGCTTGGTTTGTCAGTGTGTTATAATATAATAAAGCAGCATGGCGGCGAGATCTCTCTTCTCAGTAGCAAGCAGGGTGGGACAATTGTGACGATAACTTTTCCGGTGGCCTCTGATGACAGCTGAAACTATTATGGTAATTGATGATGACCAGGATCTTCGCGAGAGCATTGTCGAAATTCTTGATCATGATGGTTTTAAGGCGATTGGGTTTGAAACAGCAGAACTGGCACTCCGGGAAATAAAGAGTCTGGTTCCTGAGCTTGTTGTTGTGGATAATATGATGCCCGGCATGGGTGGTATGGGGTTGATGGCCTTACTCAAAAGAAATCACCCCGATATTAAAATCATTATGATCACAGCATTTTCAACCGTTGATAACGCGGTAGCGGCCATGAAAGGGGGTGCTGATGACTACCTGGCCAAACCATTTAAACGGGAAGAACTGCTCATGGCCGTAAAGTGTAACCTGGAAACACTGAAGTTTGAGCAGAAGATGATCGAGGCCGGTATGGATGATGCGTTTGCCTGTCTGGCAAATCAGATACGAAGACAGATTCTGGTAACACTGGCCGGCAAAAAAGAGATGCGTTTTATGGATATTACCCGCCATCTGGGGATCAGTGATCACACAAAAGTGAATTTTCATTTAAAAAATCTTAAAAACAATAACCTTGTCTCGCAGGATCGGGTAAAAGCCTATCATTTAACCCGGCAGGGCGAAAAAATGGTTGATTGTCTCCATCTTCTTTCAAAGAGAATTGTTCAGTAAAATAAGCAAATTATATTTTTCTGTGAAGTAGAGTTCACAGAAGACCTCCATTGTGTGTTGAACAATTATCTGGAAGCATTGTTATTCTACTCCTACAATGTATCACGTAAGGATTGTGATGTTAATGCAGGATAACCCTGAATACAGAGGAGGAGTGTATGAAAACAATTGGAATTATAGGTATCGCCGCAATGTGTGCTCTTAGTACGTCCGCGTTCGGAGCTGATCAGACGCTGGTAAGTACTAAGGCTGGTTCCGCAATCGTTTTGGATGGTATGGCCGATAAGGCCTGGGATGCTGCCAAGGCAATTACTGTCACCGTTGATGAAACACCGTATGAGCCAAACAATGGTTATGGTGGGATGCAGAAAACCGATGTCCATATCAAATCGCTGTACGATGATAAAAACGTCTATTTTCTGATTACCTATAAAGACCCAACGAAGAGCCTTGCTCGTTTTCCATGGGTAAAACAGGAAGATGGAAGCTGGAAGAAGTTAAAAAAGAAAGACAGCACCGGTCATGACAATACCTATTACGAAGATAAACTGGCCATATTCTGGAATATCAGTACAAAAGGTTTTGAGGAAGATGGTTGTATGATTGCCTGTCATCTCGATGAACCTGGCGATAAATCCGCCGGTCGTAAATACACTGCTTCCGCCGATGAAACCATCGATATGTGGCATGCCAAGTATGTCCGTTCTCTGCCGATGGGAATGTTTGATGACCAATACGTCAACAACAACACCGATCCAAAGAAGAATAAGGGGTGGGGGCGAAAAGGTGATACCGGGAAAGGTGGTTACAAGAATAACGACAGTGCAGATAAGTCCACTCCGAAGTTTATGAATTTAAAACCTACTGCGGATGAACTCTATTACGTTATCCCGAGTAAGAAGGTGCCGTTTGTTGATACTTTCAAAACGGGCGATATCCTTCCCGGGATTGATATTGCTCCGATGATGGGGGGGCCGTGCTGATATTCTTGCCAGAAATCATTATGACAATGGTGTATGGACTCTCGAGGTGATGAGAGCTCTTCAAACTGAAGGCAAAGATGTAGAAACCCAGGATGTACAATTTGTCGATATGAGTAAAAAATATCCTTTTGGTATTGCTGTTTTTGATAATACCCAGATAAATCATCTCTTTCATACAGAGACACTGGAAATGAAGTTTCAATAGTAGTTTTCAATGGCTTTACAGGTATTAAGAGGCAGGTTCTGCGGATGAGCAAGAACCTGCCTTTTCTTTTTGTGAATCAGCTTTTGCTGCCTGGTGATGTTATTCTTCAAGCGCCATGCGCAGGGTTTTTGCAAGATCGTGCATGAATATGGGCTTTGTGATATAGGCGGAAATTATTGTTTCTTCGGTGTTTTCATTGCCGGAATGAGGGTTGTGCCCCGTACATATAATAATCGGGATATCCGGCGCGATATTTTTGATTTTCCGGGCCAGTGTGATACCGGTCATCTCCGGCATTGTCATATCAGAGATAATGAGATCAAAATGGTCAGGGTTGTCCTTGAACAGTTGCAGGGCATCCTGCGGGTGAGTCCTGCCTTCGGCACGGTATCCCAACTGTTCAACCATGCGCTGGGTCATTTTAACTATTGACTCTTCATCATCCACAATGAGAATTGTTTCATTGCCCGTTGGAAGTGAGTTTTTGTCTGTTACAGTAACCTGAGGGCGCTTGTTTACCACCGGAAATAATATGGTAAAAGTAACACCACGACCTGGGATATTTTCCACATTGATGGTGCCGCCGTGGTTTTTTACAATACCGTGGACAACCGCAAGGCCCATTCCCGAACCTTTACCAATTTCTTTTGTTGTAAAATAGGGATCGAAAATTCGGTCGATAATTTCTGCGTCTATTCCATGCCCATTATCGCTGACCTGAAGGCGAACGTACTCTTTAGGTAAAGATGATTCATCGCCGTTGGTGTTTGGGGTGGTGTTGACAGCGTCGACTGTGATCTCAATAATACCACCTTCCCTGTCCATTTCATGTGAACTGTTGATACACAGATTCATAATGATCTGGTTGATCTGAATGGGATCGGCCAGAATTGTTTTATCTTTTAGGGAGACGTTTTGGCGAATTTCTATGGAGGTTGGAATTGTTGATCGTAAGAGGTTGAGTGTGTCAACAACAATGGGGCCGATGTGGAGCGGCCTGTGGTGATGATCTGTTTTTCGGCTGAAACTAAGGAGTTGTTTAACGATACCTGATGCCTTGAGACTGGCGCTTTTGATTTCTTCCAGATTTAACCGTGTTGGATGTGAGGGAGAAACACTTTCCAGGGCCAGCTCTGAATTGCCGATAATGATACTGAGTATATTGTTGAAGTCATGGGCAATTCCTCCGGTAAGGGTACCTATGGATTCCATTTTATGAGCGTGTCGTAACTCGTCTTCCATCTTTTTTCGCCCTGAAATATCTGTGAGGCTGACAACCAGACCACTGTGGTTTTGCGAAACATCTTTAATTATTGCAGCGCTGAGGTGGATACTGATTTTTTTACCCCCTGAGGTCAATCGTACCGTCTCAAATTGAACGGGGTTGCCGGTTTTGTAGATTTCGACGATTTTTTCCCGGGTAATATTTTCTTCTTCCTTTGGCACAAAAGGAATATGTGTCCCTTCAAACTCCTCCTGTGTCCAACCAAACACCTTTGTAAAAGAAGGATTGAGATAGAGAGGGTAACCATTGCTGTCGTAGACCACCAGCGGGTCTGGAATGGCCTGGAGTATTGCTATCAGCCTTTCTTTACTTTCCCGCAGTTTGACCTCTATTTCTTTACGTCCGGAAATTTCCCGGTTTAGCTTGTCAAGCATGTTTCGGAGTTGTCTGGACATCCGATTGAACGATTGGGTTAGTGTACTTATCTCGACGAACTGTTTATCATCCCGGATTTCATTTTCCCATTCGCCTTTAGCTAGTCTCAGAGCACCAGTGTTAAGTCGTAAAATCGGTCTGGTAATTTTTCTGGCGGTAAAAAAACCAAAGATGATACTTAATATAAGTGTGATAAGGCAGAGTAAAATGGTTGTCCGGTTATTGGTCATGATTTGTGTCATGAAATCCGCTTCCGGGATAATGACACCAATAAGCCAGGTGAGACCGTTTGCATTTGTTAATGGTGTTATCTGTAACAGCTGACGTTTTCCCTGCAGTTCGAACGTAATATTTTGTGTTGATGTAATATGGTTATAATCCGCAAATTGTTTATGCAATGATTCGATGGCATACCTGATGGTTGGATTAGTGCTTTTGATTCCATCAAGGCGCTGTTGTTTCTGTCCGGTACTCTTCAAGGTGAAGAGTTTGTCTTCGGTGGATGTTGCTATCAGCAGTCCGGAACGTTCCATGATGAATGCCTGACCATGGTGCCCTATCGCCAGACTTTGTAAAAAACTGCTGAATTGAGTGAGGAAGATATCCACAGAAACAACACCGAGGAGGTGCTGGCTGGCATCATAAACCGGTCTACTGGCTGCGATAGCTACATTCTGTCCGGTAGACAGGATATAGGGTCTGCTCCAGGTATTTGTCCCTTTTGTTACCGCCCCTTTATACCACTCTCGCAATCGGGCATCAAAATTTTTGACAGTGACAAGGAGATCAGTTCGGTTGCCCTCCCTGTCCGTTGCGTATTTTTTTAAAGGGCCACTGCGAAAATTATCTGTGACAATTGTATATTGAGCAGCTGTTGCACCTTCATGACCACTATTTACAAGACCACCCTGCGTGTTACCGAAATAGATACTTGAAACGGAATCGTACACCTGGATCTGTTGCCGGAAATATTGCTCAAGATCCTTTGGGTTTCTGGCGTCGAGCAAACCAAGTTTTATGGCTTTGCTGTTGATTGTATTGATTTGTCGTGGAGTGTTGAGAAAAGTTTCAAGATGGTCTGTTATACGGTTGGTTATTTCGTTGCGTAATGTGCGGGCAACGTCATTGACAGCCTCTCTTCCATTGAAATAGGAGAGGTATCCACCTAACCCCACAATTACAATGGTCAGCAAAACAAAAGGAACGACGATGGCAATTATAAGTGGGACGGTTCTGCCGGAGCTGTTTTGAATACGAGCGACCATTACACACTCTTCATTTGCAAAAGTTTCAGGTTTTTGACGAATGTGCCAGAAGTGCACATCTGACAATTATAGTATATGCGAAGAGAACCGGAAGTTGGAAATACTATTTTGTATAATGGTGCAAAAAAATGTTACCAGATGCAGGCACTGGCACTTTTACCGAGAAATGATACTTCCACTATTCGGTTAACCGGTGCAGAAGCAATACCGTAACAGACGTGCAGCGGCAGGAGGTGTTCTTCTCTTGGGTGGCAGTATCTGGCAGCAGGGGCAGTTAACCAGTTCTCTAGTATTTGTGCCCTGGCTTTTTCACCGAGTTGTCTGCTGGACATGGTTTCGGCAATCCATTGTTCAAATGCGTTATTGTCAGTTTGAGATTGTTCTGTCTGTGGTTCGTGGAAAGCTCTAAGGTTATGAAAAGAGGAACCTGAACCGATGATTAACAGGTTTTCTTCCTGTAATTCAGCTAGAGCTCTGCCTATTGCAATGTGCTCCTTCGGGTGCAGACTATTGACAAGTGAGAGTTGGATGCAGGGTATGGATGCTTCCGGGTACATGATTTTTAGAGGGACAAAAACGCCATGGTCATAACCACGGGAAGTGTCTGCCGTTGCAGCAATGTTTTGTTGTTGTAGTATTTCGACAATTTTTTTTGCAAGGGGAATGTTTCCGGGAGCCGGGTATGTAATTGCGTATGTTTCTTCAGGGAAACCGTAGTAATCGTAAAGAAGTGGCGGTGTTGAGCTTCCGGTGACTGTGACGTGTTCTTCTTCCCAGTGGCCGCTGATTATCAGGATAGCTGATGGTTTGATAAGTGCGGCTGGTACTGTTTCAAGGAAGTGAATGAGATCCGTATGGCGTTCATCTCCCAGTAGAGGCCATGGCCCTCCACCGTGTGGAAGATAGATAATTGAACCCGGGTTGCTGTTTTTACGGTATATATCACGGGGCATGATTTTTTTCTCCTGTAAAATAACGGTTGTCCTGTAAAATATAGTTCGTTTAAATGATCCTGCCATTATTTCTTCTTTTGATGTTTGCAGTGTATAATAGTGAACAGGAAGAGCTTAGTCGAGAAAAGCGATGGGTAGGAGTGGCAGTTGTCTGGGGAATGGAGAAAGCATTCTTATATAAGAAAAGTGAGGAAAAATGGTTAAAGTTGTTGTCCTTGCCACCGGAGGTACCATAGCAGGTGTTGGTGCCTCCGGTACACAACCGGGATATTCTTCCGGGGAAATGAGTATTGAAGATATGATTGCGGCGGTACCGAATATTGAAAATCTTGCCCATATTCAAGGGGAACAGATCGCCAATGTCGGTTCTCAGGATATGTCTTTTGCGATAATGATTCGTCTGGCCTGTCGGATTAATGAACTCCTGCAATCAGAAGATGTTTCTGGTGTGGTTATTACCCACGGCACCGATACAATGGAGGAAACAGCCTATTTTTTAAATCTTACCGTAAAAAGCACAAAACCCGTGGTGATGACCGGCTCCATGCGACCGTCCACGGCGATCAGTGCCGATGGCCCGCTTAATCTGTACAATGCGGTGGGGGTGGCTGCTGACCCCGATACTGCAAAAAGGGGTGTTCTGGTTGTTGTGAATGATCGTATTCATGGTGCACATGCCCTGACAAAAACCAATACCACATCGGTGGAAACGTTTCTTTCACCAATAAACGGTTTAGTCGGAACGGTAATCTATGGCAGTGCCACGTATTTTCGGGCTCCTTTTCGCAAGCATACGTACACAAGTGAATTTTCAGTGGATGGGGCAACAAGGTTTAAGAGGGTGGACATTTTCCACGCGTGTGCAGATATGCCTGCTGATTTAATAGATTGCTCCATCAGCCAGGGTGCCAGGGGGATTGTAATTGCTGGACATGGCAATGGTAATATGAATAAGGCCTGTCTTGCTGCTGCTAAAAGCGCTGCCGCAAAACATATTGTCATTGTGCGCAGTTCGAGTGTCGCCAGCGGTACGGTGGGGAGAAATGTCGAAGTGGATGACGATGCAGGACAATTTATAGTCTCCGACGAGCTCAATCCTGTGAAGGCTCGTATTTTGCTGATGCTTGCTCTTTTAAAGGATCGAAGTCTGGAAGAAATTCAGGAGTTGTATTTTACCTATTGACAGGTTGGTGTATCCTGTTCCTCCTTAATCACAAACAGAAGATGACTGCGATGCAAGCTGATAAAGATACTTCTTTTGTGCTTCATTTTGTTCAGGAAGTAATGAAAGTTGAGAATGATGGAGTTTTTGTCGAGAGCGAAAGAGTTCAACGTATAAGAAGCGGACAGTTACTGGTGTCATTGCCTGAACAAAATGAGCAGCAGGGTGTCCTGGTTGCCGGTGATAATGTTGAATTGTCCCAGGATGGGAGATCTCTTTTTTCATCTCTTACCGGCTATCCTTTTGTACATATTGTTTCAGAGAGGGAAAAATATACGGTGACTTGCTCGGTTGTTCCACTCGTTACAGTGTCAACAGACGGACTGCGGGCAATGGTAAATCTCTATCCCCCAGTAAAAAATGAGATGGCGTTAACAGTTGATGAGCTCCTTGAAGAGGTAGCCCTGCACAAGATTCATTTTGGGATAGATAGGCAGTTACTGGAGGAGAATCTGCGAAAGCTTCACGAAAACGGACAGCCTCTCAAAGACTGTATTGTGGCTTCAGGGCTGTTACCGGTTGATGGGGAAGAAAATCTTCTCGGAATTTTGAGCAAAGAAGATATCATAAACGGTTTGCCGTCGATAATAGATCCCCAAAAAGACGATGCTGAAAGGGTTTTGGCAACTCAAGTTAAAGTAACATCGCTTATGACCGCCGATCCTATAACGCTTTCGCCTGCTGATCCTCTTGAGAAAGGTGCCAGGTTCATGCGCCGTAATAAAATCGGTGGTATCCCCGTAGTTGAGGATGGCAGGCTGGTGGGAATTATCACTGAATCTGATATTTTTCAGGCTTTTATGGAAGTAATGGGGTTGGGGGAAGAAGGTGTTAGGGTAGAGCTTGCCATCGACAAGACGCAGGAATCTTTCTACGAAGTGATTGAGATTTTAGGCGAAAAAGAGATGCGCATTCACGCTGTCAGCCTCTATAAGAATTACAGCGGGAAGAAGCAGTTACTCACGATAAGAATTCAGGGCGACGATATCGAGGCTACTATTGATGCCTTATGGAGTGCCGGTTTTAAGGTTAATAGTGTTTCTTCGTAACTACTCACGCAGTTACGTTTCTTCAAAGGAAGTCGAGTAGTGGTTTAACACGCTTGTTTCTGCACGATTGATATCAGGAAACCGGATAATAACTTGTTCTACCTGTAATTTTGTAACTTCTCCAAAAGTGTTGGTAAAGTCCATTCTAACCGTCGCATAGCATCTTACGAAAATCTTTAACCAGTGGAAGGCCATACATAGCTTTTA
>CAMZKN010000074.1 GCA_947311315.1 uncultured Desulfobulbaceae bacterium
ATTGCAAAAGTTGTTAAGCAGGAAGAGCAATATTGGCAGGAGGATGCAAAGATTTACGAGGAACCTGAAGATCGTGAACGAGCAATAGCATAATTTTATAGTATCAAGTCATGCTGGGATACCTATAATCCATAAGGATAACATGAATAATCTGCCAAAGTATCCGAGCTGTAAGAGCAATACTTGAAGACACCCATGAACCTTGCAGCTCAAGTCGGATGTGATCTCCGGGTTGCTGGAATGGTTGTGGCTGTGGCCTCCGTCAACACCTTTCTGCTGCATATGCAGATATCACTTTTTCATTAAAAAGGAAACATGTAATGACCACTAAAACTATTATTTCAGATTTTACTTTAACAGCTAGAGAGATTCTCTCTTCCTATGCGGCTTTCACTCTTGAAGGGGAGATGACCGCCAAAGTAAAAAGAGGCAGTGACAGCTGGACTATCACCGAGCGAAACGGCGTTGCCAAAGGGACTTCCGATGGGGAAGCAGAGGCAATATATATCGCCAATGATGATGCCATAAAGTCTGTTGAAAAAAATATCGTACCACTTCTCCCCAAAGAAGTGGTTATTGAAAAACCGGCAGATATTCTTGCTGCTGTAAGTGAATTTGATCTGCAACTTGTGAAAGGTGCAGGGATTAATAAGAAAGATTGGGGGGGCAACTCCTGTCTTGCTGCATCGACTGTGTTGTTTCAGACCCTGCTTAACGCCTCCGGTTATAAAGCCTGGGAGATACTTGCTCCAAAAGATCTGGATACTTTTTACTTCCCGAATGTTGGATTTAATATGGTTTGTGGTGGTGAGCATGTCCCCGGTACCAAGCAGGACATTCAGGAAATGTTCTTCTTCAGCATGAAGGATACCAGCATCAAAGGTGTCATGCAGACCGCCACCAGATTTTTCAAACAGTTTGAGAACAATCTGGTACGGGATGGCAGACCAACCGGTACCGCCAAGGAAAGAGGTTTTGTCTTTCCTGTGGCCGATAATTATGAAGGAATTGATAGAATAATTGAGTGCGCTGATCAGTTAAATCTTGCCACTAAGGATTACGCCATTGGTACTGATAACGCTTTCAGCGAGATTCAAAAGGGAGACGCTCTTATTGCTTCCGGCAAGTATGATATGCATTTTTCCGGACTGGGTATTAAAACCAAAGAGGAACTGATCTCTTTTAATAAATCCATTGTCGATAAAGCAGATAACTTTGTCACCATGGAAGATCCCGGCAGTGAGCGTGATATTGAAGTACATAGGATGATGACTGAGCAGTACGGCGAGAGAACCCAGGTGGTGATTGATGATGCTGCTGTGACCCAAATGAGGTTTATTCTTCCGTTTCTGGCCTCACCCTCACGGGCAAAGAGGGCAGGTAACTCGGTACTTATCAAGTTGAATCAGGCCGGAACATTCACTGAAACAAGACTGGCAACTGAGATTGTTTTAGGGCTTGCTGATGCCGGGGAAGTCAGAACCTTTCTTGAGGCTAGAAATGATATGGCCGGAGTTTTGGCAGAGCTGAAAGACCTTGAGGTCAATTCACTGGAAGAGGGATTAAATAATATAAAGAAAGGTGGCTTTACCGCCTTTTTCTCTCATAGATCTACAGAAGGGTCATCTGAATTTCTGCCGTATATGCCGCTTATGTACGGTTCTGTCTCCAGAAAAATCTGGTTTAAAGCTGGTGCGCCTAATGGTGAAAGGAATCTCCAAAACTATAACCCACTGATCAGGGCAGAGGAAGAGATCCTGGCTAAGGGAATTAAAACCGCCATAGCCGGTTTTAAAGGTTTACCTGATGAGGTGAAGCTTAACATTTAACAAACATAAAAACCTTTTACGCAGGAAGTCAAATGTAAATTATTGCGGCACCAAATGCCTTTAAAGGCTCCCCGACAGCCACAGAGGCTGCAATCGCCATGGAAGCAGGAATCAGGACGATCCCTCCTGAAGCTACGGTGAGCGGACTTGGAAAAATGTCGACCGTGGCAATCATGCTTATCGGCACCGGTACCCTGGTCGACATCGTGGCAACTCAGCCCTGGAAACTGTTTTCTCCGAGAACCAGGCTTTGGCTGCTGACAAGGCCCCTGAATACAAAACTATACCTCTATGTAACTGTTAGGCGTTGTATGTTTTTGCAAATGATAACAATTTTTATATGTTCGACTTCAATGGAGGTTCAAAATGGAAGGCAGGGTTCTAGATTATATCGCACTGGGTATCTTGGTATCTGTGGCAATTATTATTCTGTACGCGGTTATCTACATACATGATATTCCCTACAACATAGCCAAAAGACGTAATCACCCGCATGCACATGCGATTCATACAGCAGGCTGGGTCAGTCTTTTTTTGATGCATGCTCTGTGGCCCTTCTTATGGATATGGGCGACACTGTATGTACCTGGAAAGGGCTTTGGAATGTCTTCGACTGGCAGCAACAAAACAGAAGGAGATGTTTTGGCGAAAAACGAGGCAACGCTTCTGGCGCTACAGGCGCGAGTAGATAATCTGGAACAGAAGCAAAGTCCTGTACCTCTTGAGCAAAAATCAAAAGCAGCAGCTAAGGAGGCATAAGCATGGAAGTGTTACTTTTAACGATCTACTTTTCTTTCTGCTGGGCCATTATTAAAATTTTCAAGATCCCAGTAAACCAGTGGACAATAACAACAGTTTTTCTCGGTGCTGTGGTTATGATGAGCAGCATGCTGATGCTTATGGCCTATTTTCATCCATCCTCTAAAGTTGCAAGAAGTTATTTTATATCAACCGGTATTGTGGCCAATGTTCGCGGCAAGGTGATCGAAATACCGGTACAAACCAATGTCCTTTTGCAGGAAGGGGATATTCTGTTTAGAATTGACCCCGTGCCCTTTCAGGGCAAAGTGAATACACTTCAGGCCCAACTGGATTTTTCCAGAAAGCGCCTGGAAGACTCCCGCAAACTTGTTGAGGTCGCAGGCGGTGCCAAATTTGATATCGAGCTCTATGAGAAAGAGGTGAAGAGCCTTGAAGGTCAACTGGAAACGGCTCAGTTTAATCTGAATAGTTGTACTGTTCGCGCACCAGGGCCTGGTTTTGTTACCCAGCTTCTGATGCGTCCCGGGCAAATGGCCGTACCATTACCCTTAGCTCCAGTGATGACTTTTGTAAATAAGGATACTGAGATGTTTATAGCAGGTTTCAGTCAGGAGCCCATGCAAAACATCAAGGTTGGTAATGAGGCAGAGGTGATCTATCCGGGTATACCAGGAAGGGTGTTTAAGGCTAAGGTGGTTCAACTCTTGCCTGCCCTGGCAGAAGGTGAGTTATCTGCAAGAAGAAATCTGTATTCCCTGTCGCAGCAGCTGCCCCCGGGACTGATCCCCGTTGTCCTGGAATTCGAAGAAGATATGAGCAAGTTTTATATTCCCATGGGGAGTGATGCTGTTGTGGCCTTGTACAGTCATCGTGCCCACCATATTCAAATATTGAGAAAAATGTTACTACGGGTGGAAAGCTGGCGTAACTTTATACATTTTCATTAAGTAACCGGGAAGAAAAACATGATAATCACTAAAAATATTAAAACTTTTTTTGTCGTTAATGTGGCGGCAGGATTTACGATACTTTTTCTCAATGGTTGTGCAGGTCCTGTCGCAACCCAGGAGGAAGCCACCGCATCTATTAAAGGTGAGGTCGTGGAAGAACGGGTACCGGACGACTTTGCAGCAAAGGCAGAGCAGGGTAAGGTCGATGATGGTTGGATTAAGAGCTTTAATGATCCGACATTGATCAGGCTTACAGACGAGGCACTTGCTGCAAATCCGGGTTTGCAAATTGCCAAGGCCAACGTTGATCAGGCCAATAGTCTAACCAGGCAGGCAGAAGCCGGCCTTAAACCCACGGTTGGATATGCCGGTGGGTACACTGACACTGAATATAAAGGCTCTGGCACAGGCAAAGGAGGAGGTGGCGGTGGGGTTAAAATCTCCTGGGAAGCAGATGTCTGGGGGCGCATTGCCACTGATATTGCCGGAAGTGAGCAAGAGACAGCTGCAACCATAGCTGATTACCAGTTTGCCAGACAATCTCTGGCAGCATCTGTATCCAATGGCTGGTTTATGGCAAACACAGCCAAGTTTCAGCACCAGTTTGCAGAAGATGTGGTGAAACTCCAGCAAAAACGAGTTGAGGTAGCCGTTGCCATGGAGGAAATCGGTAAGGGAACAAAACGGGATGTTCATCTGGCTCGTGGGTCTGCTGCATCTGCAGGAGAAGCTGCCCGGGAGGCATTATCTGCTTCCGAAAAAGCTCTACGCAGTCTTGAACTGCTGCTGGGTCGTTACCCTTCTGCAGATCTGAAAACAGCTGACAAACTTGTTGCTGTGCCACCGCCAATTCCTGCAGGAATTCCCTCTGCCATAATGGAACGAAGGCCTGACCTTATTGCTGCAGAACGTCGGGTAGCTGCCGCTTTTTTCAAACAAAAAGAGGCCGAGCTTCTCCATCTCCCTCGTTTCAGTTTCTCCCTTGGAGTAGGACTAAACAGTATAAATGATACTATTGCTGGTTTGACTGCAGGTCTTTTAGGCCCCCTTTATACCGGCGGTGCCATTGAGGCTGAAGTTGACAAAGCAACGGCAGCACAGCGGGGTGCCATTGCGGCTTATGGCGAGGCAGCCCTTAGGGCCTTCAAAGAAGTAGAAGGGTCACTGGCTGCTGAAGAACATCTTCTTAAACGAGAAGAATACCTGAAAATGGAGGTGAGGGAAAATAAAAAAGCGTACGACCAGACTTTGGCTCAGTATGAGATTGGCCAGATTACTCTGCTTGATGTCTTAACTGTTGAAAACAAATGGATCGCATCACGTATTGCTGAAATGGATGTTGCAGGGCAGCGCCTGGTGAATAGAGTGAACCTCCACCTTGCCCTCGGCGGCAGCTTTGAAGCGCAGAACAACAATAGGTAAACTGGTTCTTTAATGTTTCAGTCAGTAACCACCGGTAAAACCGGTGGCTTTAATTTGTGAACCGCTCAAAGCGGTATGTTAAAAAGATTCACTGACCACCATTCGGTGGTCGCGCACCGTCGAGCCTCCCCTTTTGCACAGCAAAGAGTTCTTCGATTTTTTTCTCGCAGCCGATAGTTTTCAAGTGCGGTAAATGTGTCCATAGTCTGATTACTGACGAGGGAGAAATAGCCGGAAGTACGCCGTATATAATCATTTTTCACGAAAACACCACTGTGAAATTGTTTTTCATGGCCAATAAGTGTTTTTCATGCCATGATGAATCGGTACGGTAAAAAAGGAATTCATAAAAATGGCTATATATAATCATAATTCACGAATTGGTACTGTTTTTCATGACTTCTCAACCCCAGAGAAAGGTTCCCTTTGGGCTGGTTACTCTGCGCTGATTGAAGCGCATAACCTAAAAGTGATTGCCCCTGATTACCTCTGTATCATAGGTACGAAACATAAAAAATACGTAAATGGGCGTTGGAATATTTTTACCCCTCGGCATAGGCCGGAAGATACTATTTATGGACACCTCACGTTTGCATTAAAGTATGAAGGCATTGATTTAGCTATCTTTAATGCATTGTTCCAAACTATCGAAAAAAAAGAGATTGAAACAATTATCCGATCAGAACCAACCGGGGCATATAGCCGTAAAATTTGGTTTTTATGGGAATGGCTACGTGATGAGCAGTTAGACATTGAAGATGCCCAAAAAGGTAACTTCGTTCCTCTGGTTAATAGCAGGTTACAGTACGAAGGTAAAGATTTCCTGTCCAGACGACATCGCATTCGAAATAACCTACCCGGCACAAAGAATTTTTGTCCTTTAATCCGTAAAACAAAGAAGCTTGAACAATATTCAGGCAAAAAACTTTACGAAGCAGCTGTTAAAAACATCGGACAGACCCATCCTGACCTTTTAAGTCGAGCAGCCGCCTTTCTTTTACTTAAGGATTCCAAAGCCTCATATACGATTGAAGGAGAAACCCCGCCACACAGCAGGATCGAGAGATGGGGGAGGATTATTGGTGAAGCAGGAAATCGCACGCTCAGTCTCCAGGAACTTGAGCATTTACAAAGACAAGTGATAACAGATAGCCGTTTCATTGAGGCCGGATTGCGAACTGAAGGCGGTTTTGTCGGTGAGCATGATAGAGCAACTGGTATGCCCATGCCTGATCATATCTCTGCCCGTCCAGATGATCTAAAAACGCTCATATCTGGTCTGATTGAGACATATGAGCTCCTTCGGGAGGATGAATTTGATGCGGTACTAATGGCAACCATCGTTGCTTTTGGTTTTTATTCATTCATCCATTTGAAGATGGAAATGGCCGGATTCACCGTTACTTATTTCATCACGTTTTGGCGGAAAAAGAGTTTGTACCAAAAGGATTAATCTTTCCGGTGTCCGCTGTTATTTTAGAGCGCATTGATGAATACCGTAAGACCTTAGAACATTTCTCAAAGCCTCGGCTTCATTTGATTGAGTGGCGTCCAACCGAGAGAAACAATGCTGAAGTGTTAAACGATACCATTGATCTGTATCGCTATTTTGATGCAACAAACCATGCAGAATTTTTCTTCAAGTGCGTTGAGGAAACAGTATCTCAAACCCTACCTGAAGAAGTTGAATATCTTAGGAAATATGATCTGCTCGACGGATTCATTAAAAACTACATCGACATGCCTGACAGGCTAGTCGACTTGCTGATACGCTTTTTATCTCAAGATAATGGTAGACTTTCAAAACGCAGGCGGGGAAAAGGGTTTGAGAAACTGACAGAGAAAGAAATTCGGGCAATAGAAATAAAATATGCGGAGATATTCTGATAATTTTTTTTGAAATAATATTTTCAAAACCACAATTTGCGTGATATCATGTGATTAATCGACGTAGCATTGGAAGGATCTTGTAAAATCAGCATTTTTGCAAGGTGACTTTAAGACCTTTTATCTGACTTTCTTTCTGTTCACTAATTATGGCACAATCTGACAATACACAAACGGTCGGGCATGTTGGGGGAATATCGCTGGCATCATTTTTACAGATGCTCGAGCAGGAACGGAAAAGCTGCACACTAAATGTCATTGCGGGGAAAGTAAACGGCAACATATTTTTCAAAGACGGAAATCTCATTGATTCCGAGTGTGAAGAGTTCGTCGGCCAGGAGGCGTTATACACATTACTCTCTTTTGAAAACCCCACTTTCATGGTAACGGATGCTAAACAAAGATTACATCGCATCACCCAGCCTCTGGCACATCTTTTATTACAGGCTGCCACCCGAATTGATGAAAACAGCTCCCAGGGTGGTACAACAGAGCATCCAGACAAACCGGAAAAAACTCTTCCGGCTCCAGTGAATTCAGCCACACAACGCCTTGTTGAGAACATTCTCAAAATCCCTAAAGTCAAACACTACTACCTGCTCAACAAACAGGGCAAACTGGTGACACAATCATCCAGCAATCAGAAAATCGGTGATTTTATAGCCTACTGCCTGATGAGCGGCATCCAGATACGTAAAAGCCTGAATGCCCTGGGAATGCACCGAATTCAATTGAATCTGGAGACCGAGGAAGTACTGCTGATTACACCTGGGGCAGGCATGATTATTGGCTTATTACTGGAAGAACATGCCTCAATTCAAGATGTTACAACACGACTGAGATCAGCCTTAATCGACACATAGAGCAATCCTACCATCATGAAAAAATTGCTGCAGGAAATATCTGTTATTCCCGGTGTTGCCGGATCTTGTATTTTCGATAAAAATGAAGGTCCTCTCTGCAATGACCTGAATCCCGACTTATCCAGGGATTTACTACAAACCATTGGCACACACCTCGTCCGCCTGATGCAGATGGGCGGGGTGAGTGAGATGAAGGTAAAATCAGTCAATTTCCGTTTTGACAAGTACTCTGTTGTTGGCATGCCTCTCAAAGAAGGCTCAGTTCTATTGACCATCTGTGAATCCCAGGCCAACTGCTCGCTTGTGGCCACAACTGCTGCTCTACTGGCTGCAGATATGCGTGACAAGATGGACGAAAACAATCAGGCTGCCAAAATACAAAACAACGATATTGCCCCAAAAACGAATGCGCCTACAACAGCTAATCTTCAGCCAATTTATACAAAAATAGAACAGGCCTTAACCGATGCGATCGGGCCCGTTGCCGGAATACTGATGCAGGATTATTTAGAAAAATGGAAGGAATCCGGCCCCGAATCAGTAGACCGCCTGACCGAACTTACATCAATGCTTGCCGAGGAAATCGGTGATCAAAACCTGATAAAAGCATTTACCTCAAAACTCACGGATATCAGCTAAGCACAAGATTAATTTCTGATTTTTTAGGCTGAATTGTGAATTTTTGCAGCGGAACATACGCTGTGTAGTCAGCCTGAAATAAGTTTTCCAGTCAGCAGAGTCCCTGTCATAGCAAGACATTCCATGTCTAAAAATTTTTCTGCGGACGCTCTGTAAAGGATGGAACAGACCGCTGGAAAAAGATCGTCACAATCATTGAAATTCAACACTATGGGGATACGTGGAAACGCATTAAATTCCAGTGAAACATCATAAGAATCTGTGGTCAGCAACTTGCCCCCAATTTCCAGACCTTTTTTCTTTAGGGCCGAAATATTACCGGAAAAACTGCTCTCGATGGTTTTATTGGTATTTGTGGTGAAATACGAAGTAAGTGGGCCTGAATCTCTAAATTCTCTATATGTTACCAGTATGTCTTCATCTTCAGATAACTCTGACGGGCAGGTAAGAACATATTTACACAACATCACTTTGCCGGCAGTTGTCAATTCCTCACCCTTTTCCGCCACAATACCTTCTCCTGAGAGGCGATACGTCTGATCAAAAAGAGGGATCACAAGTGCACCATCAACCACAACGACACCGAGCAGATCAGCTTTAGCCAGAAAGTCTATCTGGCCAATATCTGCAAGATAATTTGCATAGGTCTGCTCAAAAATCCTCTGTTTTTCTTTTGCCATAATTATTCACCATTTTTTTATAATCAAGAATGCTACTCTAAAAGTAACTACTCACGGAGTTCATAACTCTTTGTTTTTATTACCTCTAAACTGTAACTGCTCACAGGTGCTCCATATTCGTGCAGGCACATTTGCCCGTTATAGCCCCTCTATACAGGCAAATGCGACCGTGCGAAGATGGGGGGCC
>CAMZKN010000075.1 GCA_947311315.1 uncultured Desulfobulbaceae bacterium
ATGTATGGCCTTCCACTGGTTAAAGATTTTCGTAAGATGCTATGCGACGGTTAGAATGGACTTTACCAACACTTTTGGAGAAGTTACAAAAAATGATTGATCTTCGCTTTGCCTATAGAGAAGCAATGCGTAATCCCAACACCGACCCAAAAGAACTTGCTAAAATAGAAAAACAGATGCTCGATATTCGCTCACAAATGATGGGTAAAATGGAGAATATGCAGACGAAGTAACCGACCCTTCAAACCTTCACCCGGAAAAGCATGGGGCACCATCTTTCATCTCCATACGATGCCCCTTGCTCTTTTTGGCATTACTGCTGACAATATGTGGAGCCAATATGTCAATATTTCATACGAAACAAATTGAAATAAAGTGGAAATTAATAATTGTTGCACTCCTGGTTATCGGCGTCAGCAGCATACATCTTTTCGTTTCCAGAGATTTTGAGAAAGGACATATAATAGCCAGAGAACTCTATTTTCTGCCCATCATCCTCAGTGCTTTCTGGTTTGGCCTACGGGGAGCATTGATCACATCGGTCACCATTACTCTTTTTTACCTTCCATATTCGGCCATACACTGGCGTGGTTTCGTCTCTGACGACCTGGATCGATTGCTGGAAATAGTTCTCTTTAATGTTGTTGCCGTTACCGTGGGACTCCTTCAAGACCGGCAAAAAGCACGAACCAGAGAAAAGTTCGAATCCATTCGGGCCTTGACGGCAACAGTTGCCCACGAGATGAATACCCCCCTTTTTGTTGCCACGGGTACCCTCGAACTTCTCCACGATGATTTTGACAAAGACTCAGAACCATACATCGAGATAGGCAATGTTATGAAAAATTTACGGGAACTCAAAGAGATGATAAGGAAAATTTCTGAAATAAAGAACGTGGTCACCAGAGATTATGACGGCACTTCCAGGATTGTTGATATCGACAAAAGTTGATAGCTAGTGTCTGAACGAAAACCTGCAAATTTTTTCAAGTTCAAGGCCGGTGATAATTTTAACCGCAGGAATACATTATGTATTTTGAGGATTAAAATTTGAGCCCAACGAAGAGTCAGGAGAAAAAGGCCGTTTCTGGACGGACACTAACTATGTTATTTGCGCTACCACAATCGTTATATCATCAAGGCTCCCGCCCTGCAAAGACGCATCAAGCAGTTTTGCTGTACAACGGGAAAGTTGTTCCGTTGACAGCACTATTTCAACCATTTCTTCTTCTGTAACAACACTATGAAGACCATCTGTACAGAGGATAAGAATATCGTCGGCGAGTATCTCAAATTCGCCACTGTCGATACCACTGTCCATACCGCCAACACATTGGTCCAGAACATGTCTCATGGGATGAGTTAACGCAGCTTCTACAGAAACATCTCCCCAGTCGATCAAATCCTGCAAGAACGTGTGATCTCGTGTTATCTGCCGCAAGATACCATTTCTGACAAGATACATCCGGCTATCGCCGACATGTGCCCAACACACTCTTTCCTGTCCAATAACTGCCGCAGTTACGGTGGTTCCCATCCCTTCAAATTTGGAATTGTTTTCCACTTTGTTTCTGATAATCATGTCAGCCTGATTTATGGCGTCAGACAAAGGCACCGGGGTGACTATACTGCCGGTTTCCAGTGCCCCCAGGCATCTCATGATATCTTCGGCTGCGATGTCTCCATCAGGGTTTCCGCCCAGTCCGTCGGAAACGGCAAAAAGAAGCGTACTCTCACCAAGATCGGTGACTAAAAAACGGTCATCATTTTTAGCCCTGTCTTTTCCGGTACGGGATATTCCCGCGGCAACGGCCTTTCTTTTTCGTATTGGCATAGGTGCTATTCAACAACAGATTATTGTCTGATTACGGAAATCCTGGTGCGAAACCCGACATCCCCAAAACCTTCCCAGGGAAAACGCATTATCGGCCTTCCGCCCTCATTTGCCCTAATGGCATCCATGACACCTGAGACAGGTTTATCCGCTACAGAATCCTCCTTTTCGTCACCCTCTGCAACCCCGGTTATACGAACCCATTCTTTAAGCGGCGAGCCCATACCATCCAGTACAGTTTTAACCGTGGGATCACTGTTAAACATCATCATATTATCTTCCCCCTGATCCCACCCCTGCGGCTTTACAGATTCCTCCAACAGCGTATTTACCAGGTGATAGCGATAGCCGAACAACCACTCTTTGTCGGTCAAAAGCTCTTTGCCATATTGTCTAGCATACATCTGAGCACCATGATATGTAACACGCAGAACCGGTCTATTGCCCAAATCCTGATTTTTCAGATGAAACGTATCATGTTCAAAAATAATAGAATCTTCCGGGGCAGAACCATCACCGATATATATGACAATCTTCCCATCATGTCGAACAATGCCATTTTTCACAATCACCTGCCCCTCAACATTATGAAGAAACTCTAAAAACAAAAAATTTGTGATTTTTCTATCGTCCATATAGAAAAGAAATCGTCCCTCTTTTGTATCCTGAATATCCCCGGTAAGAAGAAGAGTGCTGCCATCTTTTCCATGAATCGTTGCTGCCAGTTTGCCATCTTTTGCAACTGTAACGATATGTTTCTCGACCGGTTTTTCATTTATAACCAGATACGTCTTCTCATCCATACTGACAGCAGGATCAGTCTTATAGAAAAAATCATAAAAATCTACAGCTATGACCAGAACAATTACAACAACAACAACGCCCAGGCCAAACAGTTTTATCTGTCTGTCTGTGATTATTTTCCGGGGGTGAACCTTTGCATCGTTTTTTGATAACATGCTCTTTTCTTTTTCATCCACTCCTGCAAAAGCCTGTTTAATATCACTCCGAAGTTCATGTACCGTCTGATAACGATTTTCCGGTTTTTCTGAGGTGGCCTTTTTAATTATACTGCTCATATCTTTTAAGAAGACAGTCTGTGGCTTTTCAATACAGACGGAGGTAAACGGTACCGCATTTTTGGTCAGGGTACCATTTACCGCTTCATAAAGTATCTTTCCCAGGGCGTAAATGTCTGCAGGATAGTCGGCGTATTTGAAATCAGCACACTGTTCAGGCGACATATAGGCCAGTGTTCCAAGCATTTCAATGGAACAGGTTACAGCCTTCATATGTTGGGATCGGGCAAGGCCAAAATCAGCAATTTTGGGTGTGTCACCATCCAGAAAAATATTTTCAGGTTTCAGATCGCGATGGACAATTTTATTGTTATGCAAAACCTCCACACCGTCAATCAACGGCATAAAATAGTCTCTCACCCATTGACGATAAAGTTCCGGCTCATCATCAAGACCATCTTCAGTAAGGGAGAATCGCAGAGAATTTCCGGGAATAAATTCCATGACAATATAGGCTATGTGAGACTCTTCACCACCATCCTGCTCCACCACTTCGCCATAATCGTAGATGGTCAGTACGTCCGTATGCCGAACCTGTGCCATTGTCTGCACTTCGCGCTGAAATCGGCCAAAGGCAATATCGAGTTCATCGGGGTCGTCTGCTATCTCTGCCATAACATCTTCAGAGATTATTTTGATTGCCACATCCCGCTTCAGGTTGGTCTGGTGAGCACGGTATACCTCACCCATGGCACCTCTGCCAATGAGTTCAATGATTATCCATTTATCATCCAGAACTTTGCCAGGCTCGAATGTGACATTATGGGAATCACCCATGAAAACCTCTTCTAACTGTTTATATAACTCTATTTTTCTGTTCTGTTGAAATTACTATGAAAGCAAATTCTCCTGCATCCTCAGGCACCAGTTTCAGCACCAGTCATATCTTGCTTTCCTTATTGATTTCTGACAGCGGTTGAATCTGCACTGGAACTACAGTTTGACATGCACTGCCACAACCGCAGGCATCATCATCGCTTCCATGGCTGTGATCATGACTATGCCCATGATCAGTCGAACAACCATCCGCTGAACAACCACAGCCATCCCCTTTGCCAAACCAGCCGAGAACAATAGTATAGAGTGGACGAACAGAGAGTGAAAGCAAGATCAGAGTAGCCGTAAGCATCACCCAGGCCGGTAACACTTCGGCTGCCTGTCCTACAGCGGCAACAGCAGATATACCAAGGGAAAGATAGATGGCATCAACTGCAAGCCCGCAGAGAACGCTGACAACTGCAATGGATATGAGGTAGAGAGCTGTGGCACGTTTGCCGAGCAGGCCAACCAGAACAGACAGAGAGGTGATATTTGTGGCAGGACCAACAAGAAGGAAAACCAGTGCGGTGCCCGGACTGACACCTTTCATAATAAAAGCAGCGGCGATGGGAGTTGAGGCCGTAGCACATATATAGAGAGGAATACCAAATGTCAGCATAAGCAGCATGGACCCAAATCCGCCACCCAGATATTTTGCTATGACGGCATCGGGTACCAGAACACTGATAAGCCCCGCCAGGATGATTCCCACAAAAAACCAGCCTGCAAGATCGGCCCAGAGATCGGTTGCTGCGTATTTGATGCCTATACGAAGTTTTTCAATCAGCCCGTGATGACGTTTATGTTCCTCTGGTGGACAGTCATTTCCATCACAACAGTTATCAATGGGGCAACTCAAATCAGGAGTTGGTTGTTTTGCCTTATCGGGCGGGTTTAAAAAATTTTCAGCACTGCCCGCGACAAAAGCGGAAATAAAGGCAGACACAGGTCTTGCGATAGTCATGATCGGATCGAGAAGGGCCCATGTGATTGAAATGGAATCCACACCGGATTCTGGGGTTGAAATAAGAAATGCCGTCGTGGCTCCATTATTGGCACCCTGTTTCTTCAGCGAAGTGGCAGCCGGCAGAACCCCGCATGAGCAAAGGGGGATGGGTATACCAAGCAGAGCAGCCTTAAAGACAGAACTGAAACGGCCACTGCCCAGTTGAGCAGCCACATATGCCGGAGAGAGAAACATCTTCAGCATCCCACCAATCAACAATCCAAATAAGATGTAGATAGAGGCCTGCTGAAGCATATCCCAGGATGACAAAAAAACATCATAAATAAAAGAAAACATAAACGATTCCCCGGTTAGCTGTTGTACTATAATTCTTCGTGAAGATGTTCAAGAGCGAGATGGACAAGTAAACTGACATGATTATCATTGAGCCGATAATACAGAACCGGGCCATCCCGACGATTACTGACAAGCTGCAGCTGCCGCAGCTGCCGCAATTGATGACTGACAGCTGATTCACTGACTCCGAGAAAAAGTGCCAGATCACAGACGCACATTTCCTCCTGGTCAAGAGCCCAAAGAATCTTTAGTCGATTCGGATCGCCCATGGCTTTAAACAGAGACGCCAACTGCTTGTTGACCTTTTCAGGCAGTGCATGCTCACCTGCACCCTCCACCCTTTCTTCATGGATACATCGACAGTCACACTGTTCATTTTGTAAAGACACGCTGTTGGTCATTATCGTCCTTCCATAAAAGAATAAATAAACATATGATCATTTGCTCATATATGTAATCCAATTTGATCTCGTTGTCAATTAAATAGAAAAGCCAGGGAACATTTCCCTGGCTTTCTGCATTTCTCTATTCTCGCCCCTCATGACCTTCCGAGCCACCTTCATGATCGCCGGAACCCCCTCCTTCCGAGCCACCCTCATGGCCTTCAGATCCACCACTGCTACCACTTTTATCACTTCCACCCATATCCGAACCGCGATCATTGCTGTTATCGCTTCCCATATCAGAGCCATGGTCACTCTGATTCCCTGAAGAATCGGAGCTGGATCCGCTCACTCCACCTTCAGAGTCCATCGAACCTCCAGACGTTTCTCTATCATGATCGTCACGCCCCATGCTGTCATGATTATCGTTTCTATCGACACTACTCAACATCCCCCCCGCACCTGAAATCATACCGGAACTGTCATCTCCTGTTCCAGGCTCATGAATTCCAGCCTGGATAGTGGAACCATGCCCTGAAGACCAGCCTGATTCCATATTTCTTGCCGTAGCTTCACTCAGTTCCTGGTTTCCCACGCCGCTCATATGGTTCATGTCAGACATAATATCCTGATCACGTCTGGTATCATTCCTGTCACGCTGAAGCCCTAGCATATCAGGCTCTACTCCAAGCTCATGACCAATCTGTCCCCACTCCATGCCAGTGTCGTGCATCGAATAGATATCAGATTCCGCAACACCACTTGCCTCTGAGAGTTCTTTCATGTAAGTCTTCTCGGAAACTTCCATCGCCTGGCGTGCGGTCGAAACAGCAATGTGATCACGACTCTGCACTGCTGCCATCACAGCATCATGTGCACTCTCCAAATCATTCAAGGCGGTTTTCAAACTGTCATCGCGAAGCGCTGCCTCTTCTGCAAGATTTGCCGCATTAAGTGCTTCCTCCGGACTGGCAAATGCCGGCATTTCATTATCTGGATCTGTTATCTCAGTCGAACGGGTTTGTACTGCAGTTGCAGCAAAAACACCAACGGGCTGTGAAACGATACCTACCGATAGAGCCAGCAAAACAGCGACACCATATTTTTTTTTCATACTCATACCCTTTCCTCCCTCTTTTCACCGCCGCCTCGGCTGCTGAAAATAAGCACTCCTTCAGGCAACGTGACTTCATGTGTATTTCCTGTCTTTACAGGCTCTGCCACCCCAAACCAGCTTAAACGAACACTATTTCCCTCTGTTTTCCGGTTGATCTCTTTCTGCAGAACATGTGCTACCTTTTTTGCCTTCAGCACGTCTCCCTCAATAAAAACTGCAATATTGATTTTTCCAACGGTTTGCCCCGGCAGTTGGCTAACGAGATAATCTATCTCTCCAGCCTGCTCTGACACAGAACCGGTAAGCAATCGTTTCTGATTCAAGATGACAGATTTATAGCCCAGCGGATATCTTCGAAAACTGTAATCTCCACTCTCATGCAAATACTGCAGAGCTCTGTCTGCTCTTTCACCCGTACGATAGGTATCAAGATATTCCCGCCACCCCCTGGCTTCTGCAACGGAATTGTTCCTTAACCGAAAGGCAAGAGCCCGGTTATAGAGTGCCGATTTTTCCCTGGGATTACGTAAAAGAATCTGTTGATAAAGCTGTCCGGCCCTGGAAACCTCTCCACTCTGCAGCAAATTATGGGCAAGATTCAGCTGCGCTGGTATCAGATCAGGCCGCCTGCGGATTAACCGCTGATAACTCTGTCTTTCCTTACCCAAATCACCAAGAACTTGATAGGCTGCCCCTTGCCAAAGGGTGTATCGCGGGTTATCCGGCTGCAGCATCTCAGCCTTCTGGAATGCGCCAACCGCTTCGGCAGCACGATCTGATGCAAGCAGACTTCGCCCAAGATAAAAATAAGCCTCACCATTCATCCCGGAATCTGATTCGGCAAAAGTACCTGCAACCGTCCGGGGCATCAGATATTGACTTTCAAATTGAGTACCTCCGTAGAAAGACAAGACCAGACCTGCTGTAATCACTGCGCCACGGACAAAAGGTGACATCCCCATCCATCCATTACCAAGGCGTGTAAATACTTTTATAAACCACGCTTCCTGCTGATCCGATATCGCAGCCATTATCTTTACCGGTAGATCTTGTGGGGGATTTTTGTCCGGCAGGCCACGGAGCCCATTTTCTATCTCTGAATATCCTTTCCTGTTATTTTCCATGGCGTTTACCTCCCAGCGCATACTTCATCTTTTCAAGTCCCCTTACTATCCGCATCTTCACCGCACTTTCCGAGAGCCTGAAAAGTTCGGCAAGCTCCGCAATGGGCAACTCCTGCCTGTATCTGAGAAGAATGATTTCCCGCGTTGTTTCAGGAAGCTCTTCAAGAGCACCATAAAGATTGTCGGCTTCTTCCCGGGTAAGAAATATTCTTTCCTGCTGCGACTCGTTCTCAATAACCGGTCTATCCCATTGCAATTCATTAAGAGCTCGTAGTTTGACCACATTAGTCCGTTGCCAGTCTCTGGCTCTATTCATCGCCAAAGAGTAGAACCAGGAGAAAAAACGTCACAGTTTATCCCTTAATTTTTCTCTTTTTCTTTGCTGGTCGCAGACTTGTCTTGATAGCGGTAAGAAAAAAGCGTACTGATTCCGTATTTACCACCCGTTTTCCGTCAATTTTTAACTTCTCCGGTTTATCAAACCAGCTGATTCCAATTTTCCCGGTCGTTAAATAGGGAAACTTTCCGAGCAGGTATTTCTTGATACTGACAGCACGTAATCTTGCAAGCTCCTTATTATTCTCCTGAAACACCAGGATCTGCAGTTTGCCTTTACCAATGTTTGATGCGGTTGCACCAATAACATCAAGGGATCGCAAAGCCCGTTTATTCAATATCGCCGAAAAAGGTCTGAACGTAATTCTGGCAAGAGTTATTGTACGACCGGCAAGATTGTGATTCTGAAAAGAAAAATCCCCCAGACTGTTTAAATGGTTTGTCGCCTGGATAGCAAGATTACCCGAAGGATATCTGAAGAGATACGCAAGCCACCCTACCTTTTCTTCGGGACTTCGCTTTAATATCCTGGCAATAAGAGCACGATTATATAGAGATGATGGGCTGGAAGGCCAGATACCCAAGACCTTCTGATAGGTGGCAAGGGAGGCCTCATATTCTCCTGCTTTCAGCTGATTATGACCAAGATAGATCATCGACTGAAGGTGGTTTTCTTTAAGCGCAAGAGCTGCCTGATAACTTTTCCTCTCCTGCTGAATCAGCCCGAGCTCCCCCTGAGTAACACCCTGCCAGAACAGGTAGTCGACATCTTTATGATCGAATGACACCGCTTTTCTCAAATACGGCAGGGCCTGTGCCGGTTTTTTCTGCGCAAGGAGGAAACGACCCAGGTAATAATTTGCCAGCGGGTCTCCAGGGGTATCGGCAACGGCTGTACGAAAGGTCGATTCCCCCTCAGAATAATCTTTTGATTGCAGGTATCTGGCACCTTGAAAACTGTTTTTAATAGTCATGCCAGCACCACATCCGCTCAAAAAGAGAACCGAACATCCAAGAATAACAATAGATTTAAAACGCATTATTCCTCCTGTGAATAATATTCCTGCCTTAATACCTCTCTCCACCCGTCTAACACCCTTTACGTACGACGCCAACAAATGTCACATTGTCGTATCGTTAAAATTTAAAAAAATCTGCACGCATCGGGAACCTCAACCATTCACCTTCTCTTGCAAGGGTGCGAGAACGTGATGCATTTCCCAATATTCTTCGAGAGAAATTTCTCCTCTGGCAAGCCTGGCTTTAAGAATATGTAAAGAATCCCGCTGATCAGAAAAACCATGCGGAAGCGGAGGGGATGATCGCAAAAGTCTGTATAGCACATAGGCCAGAACGAACAACATCAGCAGGAGAATAAAACCATTGATAAAAAAGCCGAAGCCCCAACCGCCAGCACCTGCAGAAAAACCGTTCCAGGCCGCAGCTCCACATAATCCAGCTCCTTTTCCTCAGATAGCGTAATGCCGGAGAATCTCTTCTCCGGCATCAGCCGTTAAAAATTACCAGCACCCGTATCCGCCATTCATCATACCAGCTCCCATCATGTTATATGAACCCCTGCCGTAGCCATAGTTTTGAGAGACCTGTGCAAGAGAAGTGTACGTTTCAGAATATTTCTCCTTCGTGTCTATTTACTTTTGTTCACTTCGTTTTGCTTCTTCCTCTATCAGCTCAAGGGTTCTGACTCTTTGCTCAAGTTCTTCATACTTTGGTTTTTCAGCCATAAAAAAGAACCTCCAAATAACAATTAGTTAGCTTCATCAATCGTAACTTCTCCAAAAGTGTTGGTAAAGTCCATTCTAACCGTCGCATAGCATCTTACGAAAATCTTTAACCAGTGGAAGGCCATACATAGCTTTTATTGAAGTGAGTTGTTTTTGTG
>CAMZKN010000076.1 GCA_947311315.1 uncultured Desulfobulbaceae bacterium
TAAACTGTAACTGCTCACAGGTGCTCCATATTCGTGCAGGCACATTTGCCCGTTATAGCCCCTCTATACAGGCAAATGCGACCGTGCGAAGATGGGGGGGCCTGTGAGCAGTTACTTTCAATGGCTGGTTTTACCGTGCAATAACCAGGATTTTTTATAAAGTTCATTCAATTTTTGTTCAAGAATTGTGCAATACATCTTCAACCCTTCACCATCAAGATCACGGGGTACACTGATAAGATCCCCGTAAAACAGATCAATCCGGGAAAAGGGATATGGAATAGCGGTTTTGTCCCACGAATGTATAGTGAAATATTTTGAAGCCGACCATGCCATGGGAATAATTTCCGCACCCGTCCTTGAAGCAACGAGAACCGCTCCCGGTTGAGCCTGTCTGGCTGGCCCCTGGGAACCATCAGCCACGATGGCCACATTATTTCCACATTTCACCGCCCGCAACAGACCTTTCAACGCACCAACACCTTTATTATTTCTCGATCCCCTTGCCGTATCAAAACCAAACTCATGGGCTAATCTGGCAATATATTCACCATCGCTGCTGGCACTGACCATGGCAGTCACCGGCTGTTTTCTCATATGATAAAAAAGATAAATAATCGAATAATGCCAGAATGAAGCAACCAGCGGTGCTTCCTTGTTTTCTTTAAGAACCATATTGTTATGCACAGTCACTTTGCATGTAAAAAACCAAATCCGCATAACAAAAGCGAGACAAAGCGGTACCAGCCAAAGCAAAAACGTTTTGAGCATTCTCTTTTCTTATCCTATTTCAATTTCCAGAAACCGTAACTTTTTTATCTGATCCCGGATTTTTGCAGCTTCTTCAAAGGCAAGTTCCTTTGCCGCAGAGTGCATCTCTTTTTCAAGTTTTTTTATCTCTTTTTCCAACTCACCCATTGAATAATAGACAGGTAACTCTTCTGCTGCCTCAAGCAGCTTTTCTCCATAATCGTCAGCTTTATAGCCGGTATTCGACAAATGCTCCTGCATGGTGTCCTTAACAGCTGAAATAATGGTTTTTGGTACTATTCCATTCTCCTGATTATGCTCTTCCTGTATTTTCCGTCTTCTATCAGTTTCTTCAATGGTATACCGCATGGAGCCTGTAATATTGTCTCCATACATTATCACCAGACCATCCGCATTTCTTGCAGCCCTTCCACAGGTCTGCACCAGTGATCTCTCTGATCGCAGAAAACCCTCTTTATCCGCATCAAGAATTGCCACAAGAGAGACTTCCGGGATATCAAGACCTTCCCGCAACAAGTTGATACCTACCAATACATCAAACTCACCCTTTCGTAAATCCCGAATAAGCTCAACACGCTGAAGAGTTTTAATATCGGAGTGCAGGTAACGCACCCTGATGTCCAGATTATCATAATATTCAGTGAGATCTTCCGCCATTCTTTTGGTAAGGGTCGTCACCAGAACAGCCTCTTTTTTTTCAACACGAAGACGTATCTCTTCCAGCAGGTCATCAACCTGACTGGCCGCGGGTCGAACCTCAATCTTGGGATCAAGAAGCCCTGTTGGCCGAATAACCTGTTCAACAATCCGCCCCTCAACCTGCTCCAGTTCATAGGGACCAGGTGTTGCTGAAACGTAGACAACCTGGTTTATGCGATCTGCAAATTCGTCAAAGCGCAGTGGACGGTTATCAAGAGCGGATGGCAGCCGAAAACCATAGTTTACAAGTGTCTTTTTTCGGGATCTGTCTCCGTTATACATACCATTCAACTGGCCGATCCCGATATGACTTTCATCAATAAAAAGAAGATAGTTTTCCGGGAAATAGTCGAGTAGATTTGGTGGCGGAGCACCCGGTTCCTTACCCGTCAGATGCCTGCTGTAATTTTCTATTCCGTTGCAGTACCCAAGCTCCTGGATCATTTCAAGATCAAACATTGTCCGTTGTTCCAGCCGTTGCGCCTCAACCAGTCTGTTTTCATCATGAAAAACTTCCAACCTGTCACGCAATTCGTCCTTTATCGTTTCATGAGCCAAGGTAAGTCTGTCCTTAGAGGTAACAAAATGGCTGCCGGGAAAAACAGTATATTCCTCGATATTTTCAAGCACAACGCCACGCAGAGGATCTATAATTGTAATCGCATCCACTGTATCTCCGAAAAAGTCAAGTCGCACAGCCCTCTCTTCCTCGTGTACAGGGAATATATCAATGACATCACCACGAACACGAAATGTTCCCCTGTGAAAAGAAGTGTCATTACGTTCGTATTGCATATAGACAAGGCGACGCTGCACATCTTCCATGGCATACTCTTTTCCCGCTTCAAGAAACAGATGCATATTTTTGTATTCATCTGGCGATCCAAGACCATAAATGCATGACACCGAAGCAACAATGATCACATCCCTGCGGGTCAACAGTGATCGTGTTGCAGAATGGCGCATTTTATCAATGGCGTCATTTATCGAGGAATCTTTTTCTATATAACTATCTGACTGGGGAATATATGCTTCCGGCTGGTAATAATCATAATATGAAACAAAATACTCAACTGCATTATGGGGAAAGAGCTCTTTAAACTCTCCGAAGAGTTGTGCGGCCAATGTTTTATTTGGGGCAATAACAAGGGTTGGTCTCTGTACTTCTGCTACAACATTTGCAATGGTGAATGTTTTGCCAGACCCGGTAACACCGAGCAAAACCTGACTTTTCACACCGGATTCCACGCCAGCAGCGAGCATTTTTATGGCTTCCGGCTGGTCGCCTGAAGGTTGAAACTTCGTTTCAAGTTGAAAGTGTTTGTCCATCATAGCTCCCAGTAAATACAATCTTCAGGACAATTTTTAATAGCCTCGTCAACTAATTCTTCAGGATACCCATCTCGTTCAATGACTTCCATCAAGCCTGTAGAGCTATTGTACCTGAACACTTCGGGAGCAACTTCAATGCAACCTCTACAGTCTGAACATAAACCTATATCTATAACCGGATATTTTTCCATAATTTTTTCATCAGCACCATTCAACAATATTGTAGCTACTTCTTGCAAACAGACAGCAATCGACTATAATAACTATTCTCAATTGTTTACTGCAAAAAAACGCTCAATGAAACAACTATTGATCCTTTTATTGTAATACTTTGCCTTGTCAATTATTATAAGCATGAAAATATTAACTCCCCACGCCGGGGTATAAAATAACTTTCCGGCAATACGCTGGACAAAATAACACAAACGGAGCGAAAATGAGTAACACAGAAATTGCAAAAGGTATTTACTCTGTAGGAGCAGTCGACTGGGACGTAAGAGATTTTCACGGATATTCAACATACGAAGGCACAACATACAATGCTTTTCTTATTGTTGACGAAAAAGTTACACTGATGGATACCGTTAAAAGTTCACACAGAAATGAACTATTACGAAATATCCGCGCCATCATTGATCCTGAAAAAATTGATTATATCGTCGTAAACCATGTAGAAATGGATCATACCGGCTGCCTCCCCGAAATGGTCGAGCTGATCCAACCCGAAAAAATCATATGCTCACCAATGGGGCAAAAAGCTCTGATTGAGCATTTCCACAGAGAAGACTGGCCTTTTGAAGTGGTGAAATCCGGCTCAGAAATAAGCCTTGGCAAACGCACCATTCAATTTATTGAGACACGGATGCTGCACTGGCCTGATTCCATGTTCAGCTATATTAAAGAGGACGGAATACTCTTTTCAAGTGATGCCTTTGGTCAGCACTATGCGAGCAACGAACGTTTTGATGATGAAGTTGATATGTCGGAGGTGATGCGCCAAAGTGCCAAATATTACGCCAATATCCTTTATCTTTTTGCACCACTGATCAAAAAGCTGCTAAAATCTGTCGCCGATATGAATCTTGATATCAAAATGATCGCTCCAGACCATGGTATAATCTGGAGAAGCCACATAGACAAAATTTTCGATGCCTACGCCAGGTGGTCCAAAAACGAATCTGAAGAGAAAGTTCTGGTGATTTACGATTCGATGTGGCACTCCACGGAGAGAATGGCCCACGCCATCGGCAGAGGCCTGAATGAAACCGGCGTCAACACCTCGATGATCAACCTCAAAGTTCACCATCGCAGCGACGTGATGACCCAGGTACTCAACGCCAAAGCCGTTGTCCTCGGTTCATCGACGCTCAATAATGGTCTGCTCCCCCGTATGGCGGGTTTTCTCATGTATATGAGAGGCTTGAAACCGACCAATAAATTCGGCGCCTCTTTTGGTTCTTTTGGCTGGAGTGGAGAATCTGTTAATCTGATGAACAGTGCCCTGACAGACATGAAAATCGACGTCATTGAAGATGGCCTTCGTTTAAAGTATGTCCCTAATGATAGTGACCTTGAAGAATGTGTGGCAATGGGCAAAAGAATCGGGGAGCGTGTTATTAAAAGTTTCAAAACCGATTCCTGAAATTAATGAAAAGAATTTCAAAACATAAGATTTTTCTTGCAGGAGATTCTTATGAACATGCCAGCAGCCAGGTTAGCAGGTTTTTTGACCGCACAACTCTGGTAATTTATGATAAAATCCAGGCTAAACGGGAGAAGTCCTTCAACGGCCTGGATAATCATTTTTTTGAAAAACTTTCAACCGCTGAAGATCACAATCGACAAATTGTACAGGGTTTTCTCGATGATCTGTCGAATACAGGCATTACCAAAACGACAGACCTTGCCAATATAAAACAAGGATACGTGAGTAAAACTCTGCATATTCTCAGCCATTTCCTCGACGGGTTCATTGGAGTGGATTCTTATTTTTTTAACATTATTGACGATAGCCACTGGCTTTTACCTCAGACAATAAAAGCTATCAAAAAAGAACCTCACCACTATTGGCTGATCCATATAGATTGTTTCGCCAACACGCCAGGAGACGCCGGATTGTTGCATAAATGATCAAATCCTATCGACTCGCAGTTTGTAATTTATACAAAAGTGCCAGGGAGATATTATGAGCATATTTAAATACACAGCAGATGAGCTGTATTCATGGCTGACAGAAAAATCAGATATTCTGGTTTTAGACGTGCGCAACAAAAAAGATTTTGGCAGGTTTCAAGTCGAATCACCCTACCCATTTGCCATGAAAAACGTTTCTTATTTTGATTTTATGGAAATTGAGGAAGAATCTGTTGCTCTGGTACCAAAGGATAAACCTGTAAGAATAGTCTGTGCAAAAGAAGGCTCCGCAAAATATGTAGCCGAAATTCTGGAGAAACACGGGTTTGACGAAATAGGATATCTTGAGGGCGGCATTAAATCATGGGGCAATCTTCTCGTGCCCGTTTTACTCACACCCAAAGAAACGTATCATCTCTATCAGTTTATCAGGCCGGGCAAAGCATCCTGTAGTTATGGGCTAATCTACAAAGATGTAGTTTATGGTTTTTGATCCCTCGCGCAATACTGATTTTTATCTTAATTTTGCCAAAGAAAACAACTGCAAACTGACCAGAACCTTTGAAACACATCTCCAGGCCGATTATATTGCCGGCAGCAGAATCCTGTCAGAAGAAGATGGCGTAGAGTTTTTCGCAAATGAAATTGATTTTGCCCATACAAAAATCACCTACACAAAGTTACAGGATAAGGCTGATTATGGCTTTGCTAATGGTGGCCCTTCCGTAAAATGTGCGTTTACTCCCGGTCATACACCAGGAAGCACGAGCTTTATTATCAACGATCAATATATGATATGTGGAGATACAATTTTTATCCAGTCCGTTGGCCGTCCCGATCTTGGCGGAGAAGTTGATACCTGGTCGGACTTTCTTTTTGAAACCGTGCAGCAGATCAAAACGTATAGTGACGACCTGGTAATTCTTCCGGCACATTATATGAGCTGGAAAGAGGCGAATAAGGATCTGGCTTTTATTGCAACCTTAGGCGAAATCAAAGGGTACAACAGTGATATTTTCAGCATGAAAGACAAGGAATCTTTCCTGGCATTCATCAAAGGAAATATGAGGGATCAACCGGCAGAATATGCAACCATCCGCCTTATCAACGCCAACCTGGAGCAGGTCGATGACGAAAAGGCAGAAGAACTTGATCTCGGCAAAAATGAGTGTGCGGCAACCGCCTATGCCGCCATGCAGGAAGAACAATCATAACCTGTCTCACAGTGTTTAATGGTAACAATTTACAAAGATTATCAGGACGAGCCTGAAGATATCTTCAGGCCCCTGCCTGCTGAGCTGTCGTGTCAATTGTATCATCTTGAGATGAAGGACTTTACAGAAGATATTGACTTTTATCAAAAGCTCCTGCCGAAAAATTGTACTATCCTCGAAATGGGCTGCGGAACCGGACGAGTATCAAGAGCACTTGCAGACGACAACCACACCGTAATTGGCATTGATATATCTCTGCCTATGCTGCAGATTGCCAGACAAGATTCTATATCCCATTGCCAATACATCTGCATGGACATGACTACCCCCGCTTTTTCCAGCGGCTTTGACACCATTCTCATTCCCTACAACACACTCAATCTGTTAAGCCGGCCCTCTCAGCTCAAGAAATGTTTCCAGAATTGTCACAGTATGCTGCATAAAGGCGGGCAACTAATCGCCCAGATTTTCATTCCGACAGCAAAAAGAGTATCGCAGGCGGGAAAAACATTCCAGTTTCAGCTTTTTGACAGACCGGAGGGAGGAAAAATTGTCAAAGAGATAGTGCAGAATTACAATGCGAAAACACAAACTATGGAGATTGAAGAAAGGTTTCGCATACGCCCGATGCAGGAAGGTGAAAACAATGAAGACTATCATTCACTTTATTCTATACTTGCGTGGAACAGTGAGCAATGGCTGGATTTTTTTGCTGAAACGTGCTTCTCGCCGGTACATATCTACGGAGATTATTCTTTTTCGTCTTTCAACAGCACAAAATCGACCTGCCTCCTCGTTGTTCTGGAAAAAGTTTCATAAAAAAATTCTCTTCTTGACCTAAATCAAAGATACTGACACACTTGTTATGTATACTTTCCCCATACTGATTGAGAGAATTTTCTTTTTTTTATTCCCTCACCAGCAAATAAACCTACATAATAACAAAGTTGCATAATCAAGCGTTCGTAACAAGAATGCGCAATCTCGTATCAGGAGGATAATATGTTTTGTAATCAATGCGAACAGACGGCAAAAGGCATTGGCTGTACAATCAAAGGTGTTTGCGGCAAAACTGAGGATGTCGCTGCAATGCAGGATCTTCTCACCTATGCTGTGCAGGGCCTCTCTTTAGTTGCAGTTGAAGGCAGAAAAGTGGGTGTAACTGACAACGAAATTAATCGTTTCACCTCTGAGGCAATTTTTTCCTGTCTTACAAATGTAGATTTCGATCCGGCCCGTTTCCAGGCCCTCATCAATAAAACTGTTGAGCTGCGTGAATCATTTAAAGAAAAAGTAAAAGCAGCCGGTGGCAATGTAGAGTTTTCTGCTCCAGCAGCATCTTTTGCACCCTCAGCCGACCTTGCAGGTCTCAGCACCCAGGGACAGCAACTGAACTTCATGTCCACGCTTGACGATAACGAAGATCTTCGCTCCCTCAAACAGATCACTGTTTATGGTATCCGCGGTCTTGCTGCCTACGCAGACCATGCAGCCATATTGGGTCATGAAGATGATTCTATCTATGCCTACATCCATGAAACTATGGCTGAATTTACCAGAAGCGGTCAAAGCCTTGAAGAACTTGTTGCCCTCACGCTTAAATGCGGTGAAGTGAACCTCAAAGCAATGGAACTGCTCGATGCCGGTAACACCGGAACCTACGGTCACCCGGTTCCAACAGAAGTTCCTCTTGGAAACATAGCTGGTAAAGCCATTCTGATCACAGGCCATGACCTGAAAGATCTCGAACTCCTGCTCAAGCAAACAGAAGGCAAAGGCATTAACATCTACACCCATGGTGAAATGCTGCCATGCCACGGCTATCCTGAGCTGAAGAAATACAGCCATTTCTACGGACATTTTGGTACTGCCTGGCAGAATCAGGCAAAAGAATTCCCGGAATTTCCTGGTGCAATCCTTTTCACCACCAACTGTATCCAAAAGCCAAAAGACAGCTACAAAGCCAATGTTTTTACAACCGGCCTCGTTGGTTGGCCTGATGTTGCCCATATCGAGGGTAAAGACTTCACCCCGGTTATAGAACGTGCTCTTGAGCTTCCGGGATTTACTGAAGACGCTGACAAAGGTTCTGTCTTTGCCGGTTTTGCCCGCAACGCTGTTCTTGGAGTAGCCGATAAAGTGATTGAAGGCGTGAAAAGCAAAGCAATTCGCCATTTCTTCTTGGTTGGCGGCTGTGACGGCGCCAAGCCCGGCCGTAACTACTTCACTGAATTCGTCGAAAAGGTACCCGAAGATTGTATGATCCTCACCCTTGCCTGCGGTAAATTCCGTTTCTTCGACAAGAAACTTGGAGATATTGGTGGAATCCCAAGACTCCTTGACGTTGGACAGTGTAACGATGCCTACTCTGCAATTCAGATTGCAGTTGCACTTGCAGGAGCCTTCGAGTGTGGCGTTAATGATCTGCCGCTCTCCATCGTCCTTTCATGGTATGAGCAGAAAGCAGTCGTTATCCTGCTCTCTCTTTTCAGCCTTGGCATTAAAGATATTCGCCTCGGACCCTCCCTGCCGGCGTTTATTTCACCAAACGTTCTTGATGTTCTTGTTCAGAACTTTGAGTGTAAGCCGATTGCAACTCCGGATGAAGATCTGAAAACTATCCTCGGATAATTTTCAATACCGGTTGTATTCTAATAGAGCGGGACATCCATACGGGTGTCCCGCTTTTTTTTTCAGTTCCAAAAAAAAATTCCCTGACTTGACTCAGATCAAAGTTATTTACCGACTCTGTGGTATCATCGTACAATAGATGCGAAAAGCATCAATCGTACACAAGACACAAATGGAATATAAAACCGGAGGATAACATATGAAAAATGTAAGAAAAATAATTGAGATTGACGAAGAATTGTGTGATGGCTGTGGACAGTGTGTACCAGATTGTGCCGAGGGGTCATTGAAAATTATTGACGGCAAGGCAAAACTGGTTTCCGATAATCTTTGTGATGGTCTTGGTGCCTGCCTTGGTTCATGTCCGACAGGGGCTTTGAAAATAATAGAACGTACTGCCGCTGAATTTGATGAAGAAGCAGTAGAAGCGTACCTCGAAGAAGAAAAGAAAAAAGCAGAAAAAAGTGCACCAGCAACCATGGATTGCGGTTGCTCCTCCACCCATATCCAGTCTTTTAAGCCACAGGCTCCCGCTGCAGCGCCATCTCCCTGCCAATCTGCAAATATCCCCAGCTCCATTCCAACAGCTGGTGACGATTCTAAGCTCTCTCACTGGCCGGTACAGATCAGACTTATTCCCGCTCAGGCACCATTTTTACAAAATTCGAACCTGCTGATTGCAGCAGATTGTACTGCTGTCGCTATTCGTGACTTTCAGGGGAAATACCTTGATGGTAAAACTGTAATGATGGGATGCCCTAAATTTGATGATGCAGAAAGCTATATTGAGAGGTTTGCAGAAATCATAACCAATTGCAATCTTAAGAGTTTAACGATCCTCATTATGGAAGTACCCTGCTGTTCCTCAATGAATGTTATTGTCAAAAAAGCAATTGAGAAAGCAGGAAAAAGTGTACCCGTCGAACAAATTACCATCTCCACCAGAGGCGAAGAGTTGGAAAGAAAAAGCTGGTAACGTATTTATCATGTGGCGTCAACCGATGAACCATCTCAATTCTTCACCGGTTGACGTTCTTGGGCCAAATCAACATCACGCCCATTTGAGTTTGCCTAATCTTCACACCAAAAGGTTCCAGCAACTGAAAAAGGGGTCGACCAAAATAAAAGAGTTCCTAGCTCAGTTTCAATTGAAAATCTTCAATAACACGGGTTCTAAAGCGCAAATCCTCGCGCACCATTTTTTCCAGTTTCTTTTTCTCCGCCGGAGTCAGCTCTGTCTTTTCAATAAAATATTTCTGGAAATCATACGATGGACAGAGCCGCTGGTGTTCATGGATGACCGGAACCAGAGGATCATCTTCCTCCAGTATGTCAAAGCGACTCAACGTATCTTTTTCAACCAGTGCTAAAATCTCGCTGGTATCCCAGCATTTGAGAACCCGGCAGGCAAGCGGCCTGTGTTCGTAAATCGTACAACAGGCACTTTCGTCGTAGTAGCAACAATCCCACTGCCGTCCGGTACCAACTATTTTAACCAGCTCAACAGAGACTGGTTGTAATTTTCCTGATTGCGGATTGTGAGCAAGCTCACCTTTTCTAATGGTAATCAGACTGCTTAAAGCGATTTCACCATTTTTAACACGATCAATGTCCGCCGTATGTAAGGCTGGCCCACCTTTCCTGCAACAATTCCCACATTTTTTGCACGCTACCTGTTGTTCGTTCATTTCAGTCCACGAAAACTGTTTCAAACAGCTTTCTCTATCTTACCGGTTTTATGTTTACAAAAGGGTAACTCTACAGCAGTTACTACAAAAGAACAAAATCATTGAGTAATAAAAGTTTATGTATATGCTGAGAATCCACTACATTAATACGCATATAAATTTTTGCTGTACTATCGTCTCCATCAAGGCGCAGCAAACGCGTAAGTGGAATACCTTCCTTTTGTAACTTCTCCAAAAGTGTTGGTAAAATAAAGCGTGCGTTCGAACCCCTGCCCTTGTATAATGGGAAGCATGAAAAGCACATCCGATCAACTCACCAAAAACATTCCCAAAGAAGACTAAGAAAATCCAACAATCGCTTTTCTCCTGGAACAATTTGAACAGCAATTTGAAATCATTCTTACCCTCAAAGAGCAGAATCAGATTCTCAAGGATGA
>CAMZKN010000077.1 GCA_947311315.1 uncultured Desulfobulbaceae bacterium
ACAACAAAACACAAAAACAACTCACTTCAATAAAAGCTATGTATGGCCTTCCACTGGTTAAAGATTTTCGTAAGATGCTATGCGACGGTTAGAATGGACTTTACCAACACTTTTGGAGAAGTTACTAATTGTTCACATAAACCACTGACCACAAGGGGATTTTTGAATTCTTGTAAATGAATTGCTGCGCATGTTCTTTCAACGGATTTTTCTGAGCAAAGAAGGGATAATAAATCGGCTTCGGAGAATGATGAGAAACGGGCAAGATCATCCTCATTTGCCTCCCCACGTTTTCTTCTTTTTATTGCTGCATCATTCATGCTTTATTTCCAAAGATAATCGCGGTGCTGGACGAAGTCAGCACCGCGATTCTCGGCGGCGAAGCCGCCGAGAACGCCCAAATCACTTGCCGTAAAAAGTGGCGGGGCTTTTGCGATAGCAAAAGGCGTGATGCTTTTTACGGCAAGTGGATTTGATTGTTAGGGTGCAACTGCTTCAATGTCTTTACCATAATGAAATTCAAAGCGTTTACAAACAAATATTTCTATTTGATTATTTGATAGAGAAGCTAGTTTTTCTCTAATATCAATTAAGCTATTTTTTGGAAGCTGGATAGTGATAAAGTCATGCCCTTTTGGAGAAATGCTAATCTGTTTTTTACTGCGCTGTATGAGACCAATATTATTATTTGTTTTTTTGTTTAAAAAAATAAACATAAGATTCCAGCTATGGGATGCTCCGTCACTATCAAGACCTTTTTCAACATGCTTCGAGGCTAATATGATTTTTTCAATACTATTCCAAGAGTAGTTATTTTCAAGAGTATTTAATGGCGATCCTTCAGAGATTCCTTTTACGTCAGCTTCAAATATGATTGCGCCAGACTTGTTTTTCATTTTGCCATAATATTTAGGTAAACCAATTAAAACCAAAATACCGATAGTGATAAATAGCATTCCGAAAACGCGAGGAAATATTTCATCTGGCATTGATTTTAGAAACCATGCTCCAAAACCAATGCAAAAAACACTTATCAGCAGTCCCAAACCAAGAACATTGGAAAGTTCTCGGTAGATAACTAAGTTTTTGTCAAAGAAGTTTACTTTAGTTGCCATTGATTTCTCGAACCCTAACGCCAAATTCAGTGGCCGCTGGCAGATATACGATGAACTCTGCAAGCACACTGAACTATGATAAAAAATAACCTATGAAAGAAAACGGCGCTGCCAGCGGTCGACTGGAATTTTTTGTTATATTTAATTAACAAACACTTAAAGATTTAAAGCCACAAAGCCACATGAATAAAAAATATCGTGGGACAGGCTATTAATAAAAAAATTAACGCCCAGATTATTTGTTTACGGCTAATTCTTGGGTTTTTAAATACTAAAGGCAGTGCAACAAACGTGGGCGCTATTAATGTAATCCAAAATTCTATTTGATCATTTATTGAATTATTCGCTCTATCTAAATAAAATATAGATACCACATTCAAGATAAATACTCCGAAAATATAAACGATTAAAAACTTTAGATATACCAAATCGTTAGTCTCCCGTTTCTCGCTTAAAGAACGTCGCAAATCACCGGCGGCAAAAAGCAGAGCGACGAAGGAGCGGCGCTTTTTGACGTCCGAGTGAATTTGCCTTGTTAGGAGCTTTTACTTTCTTTTGTGTTGTTCATTAGCGATGTCGAATATGTTTGAATCTAGCGCGAATGTTTCCCTCAGGCCATCTGCCGTCATTGATGTCCAGAGAACCTCTCTTTGTATCAATGATTCCACGGCAGCCGATGAAACGGCTTGATTATTCATCTGTCCCCAAGTCAGTACACTGCCGCCTGCATTAACATATGAGTTAATAACCTCTTTCTCTTCATCACTTAGACCTTTATATATGTGAAGAGCATTTTCTTTGTTGATCTTCCGTTTTTTCTGGCGTTCAACTTTTTCGTTTATTCCTGTAGAGACTATACGAATAATTGGGAATGAAATAATCGTTGAAAAAGCAGCAATCACCCAGTCATCTGTAATGAGATATACGACTAGTCCAATTGCACCTGATAAGGAAGTAGCAATACTTCTGCCGAAGTCATTTTCAGCATAAACCCGTTCTGCCCATTTCTCTATCGTTTTCATTTTGCTCCTAACAAGTTATTCTCCGGTTTCCTGATATCAATCATAAGAAACAAATTTGATAGTGATTTCCCAACTATGTTACGCTGTTTCCAACCGGATATCATCCATTAATTGGTAATATCCAGAAACCGGATATCATTATATGGCAAAAGTACCAGCCAACCACATCAAAAGACATACCACTCTTGTCGACTCAGAAGGAGCGCCGTAAAGGCAAATACAACTTCAGTTCTGCACATCAAAACGGATCAATTAGAACCCGTAACTCAAAATACCAGTAACAACCAAAAACAGAGAGCACAGGTAGGGCTGACCTGTTCAGTGGCATACAAACGCCATTGAAATGCGGCATTGCTTCAACAGGACATCGAAAGGGTACTTAGGCGCTGAATTGTGGGAAGCTAAAGCTATGCTCTTATAATGCTCCAACCTGATAGTAGAGATCAAGGTCAGGGTCAAACATGTCCATCATCAGACGCTCTCCTTCAAGTTCAGGATGCTGATCGAATTTTTCTACTTTCATTGTTACACTGTTGCCCGTGGTAAAATCTTTTGTTTCCGGCAGCAGGGTTCGGTCGAGGACAGCCCATTGTGCCACAAGGATCTCTTTTTCTTTGTAGTTGCCCTGTAGTTGGTCGGTTATCTGGTAGCGGTTGACAACAAGTGCACGCCGATATGCTCCAAGGGAGTCAGGAGCCGGGACGGAAGAAGGCTCAGTCAGTTTACCTTTGAACTCGAGAGTCTCAATGTCTGGCCGTGCCTCGAGGGCACCGGTTACCAAATGACTGTTTCGTGAAATAATCTGTTTAGTTGGTACGGTATCGTAGAGTGCCACGTGGGACAGGGCGCCATTAACGCCTGAACCAGGTTTTTCCGCCTGTCCGAAAATCAAATCACCACTTTGCCAAGTGGCAAGAGGAGGTTTCTCAAGAGATTCGCTCCGGGCCAATTGGCCGTTTACGTACACCTTGAGTTGTTTTTTATGGATGGAAACAAACAGTTGTACCGGCCGATGTTGCTGCAGTACATCTGTCAATGTATATTGAGCCATTTTATTTTTGGCTGCTGAAATTTCAAGTGTGATATCTTTTCCCTGTTGAAAAATACGAAAAAAATCGTTGCTTTTCGGTGCTGTTAAACGAATAAGAGGGCCTCTGTTTTTGGGTAGTGTTGCAGCCGGTGTGTAGAGAAACTCAACACCAAAGGTGTCTTTTTTGGCAATTGCCTGCAATGCCGGTTTGGCGGGCCAGGAAGCAACAAATCCAGCCTGTTGCAAGTCCATCTCCAGAAACCGGTTAAAACGGGCGCGTTGTACCGGGGCCACTTTGAGCTGATTAAATCCAAGCGGATTGTTATCCGCGAGTTGATTTTCTGCTAAAACGTCCTGCCAGATAAAGACCAGTTGTTCTTTATTTACCGGCCATTCAACATCCTGATCTGATTGTGGAGCCAGTGTTGTTTTTTTGCTGGCCTCAGCTGACTGAAAGGTGCTTTTGTCCCCGTTTGCAAGCCAGACGTCGGGATAAAAGTCTGCTTTATCGTTGTGACTGACCTGAAACCATTTTTCCACTGATTTGAGATCGGCGCTGAATTTTCCCACATAAATTTCAACTTTTCCACCGCCACCAGTGATTTTATTTCCCCCTTCACCTTCAACATAGGGCCCCGTCATGGTCATGTAGCGCACGTGATTACTCCAGCGGGGATGGTACACTTCAAAACCTTTAATGCCGGGTGCACTGTTTATGTTGGTGGTCCAGAATTGGGCTGTGAAAGGATTGACAAAATTTAAGTTCCGGTGCAGACCATCAAAAACCCAGAGAATGGCACTGTTGTCCGGGCTGAGTGCCGTCCAGCATCCTTTGCCGTATTTTTTCCAGATATTTTTTTCAAAGATAAGGATACCGGCATCGGGCCAGGGAAAAAGTCCTCCAGCAAATTTACCATCACGGGAAAGATTGAAATTGGACCAGGAGAGATGTGTTTTACTCCAGACAGGTTCCCGTTTTTTAGGTTTTTTCAATGGAAAACGGATCAGTGGTCGTGTGGACAAATATTGGTTTTCAGGTCCATCACCGGACAGAGCATAGACCCAGACTTTTTTACTGGCAGGATCCTGCCATACGTCGACAGCAACACCTTTGCCCAGGGTTTTCCTTTTTCCTTTTTCAAAATCCACCAGATATATTTCGTGGCGACTGCGGCTGCTGACCACAACTTTTTTCCCATCCGGTGTGAGAATTGGTTTATAGAAATTTTCTGTCTCAGGCAGAAGGTAACGCTCTTTTTTCCCGTCCCTGGAGTCGTAACCCATCAATTTGAACTTTTGGCCAAAGGCAAAGGTATCAGCACCATTGCTCTGTTCCTGGATCCAGACAACTCTGGTGTGACTGTTGGTCATTTGTTCCAGCGGATCAATATCACCAACGGCCGTGTTATTGCATCCAAAGGAAAAAAGCAGAAAGAAAAAAATGTATATATGAGCGTTACGGAAGATATAAGGGACTATTTTCATGGGTTCAGTGTATTTTTATAGTTTTGAAACTTTTTGGAACATCAGAGAGGCTATCTTTTGTGCTCCAAGAGTGTTGGGGTGAATGCCATCAATGAACAGGGATGGTTTATTAACTAATTGAGCATTGATATCAAAAAATTCGGCGCCACTGATATTGGCAGCTTTTTTAATGAGCAGATTAATACTCTTTTGTCGCTTGGCGTTGAGGCCATTGGGGTAGTCAATAAGAATCGGTGGAATGGAACAGACAATGACCCTGGGGCTGGAGGGGAGCTGTTGGATTTTCTCAATCATGGTGATATAATCACGCACAAAATTGCTAATATGCTGGTAATTATTATCCTTTATATCATTGGTGCCAAGCATGATTATCACCACATCCGGAGTAGATTTTATGAGTTGGTGATATGATTTTTGGGCGGTGATAGGGATATCGCCTTTATTGAGAACTGTGGCCCCGTTTACCCCGAGGTTGAGAACATGCCAGAGTCCCTTGGATTGTTGCGACAAGCGTACCGGATAGCTGGTACGGGCGGGGTCGGCAAGTTTATAGCCATAGGTGATGGAATCACCAAGGCATGCGACCTGTAGAGTTGCCTGTTGGCCCTGCATCGGTTCTTTGTAGCCGCAGGAGGTCAACAGGAACAGAGACAGGAAACAGATGGATGCTGCCAACCGCATAACTCGCATAGTTTTCTCCTTAAAATGGTTCCGGTGGGTTTGGTATATTACTCTCTGGTGGATACGACCCGTGCCGGTATGCCCACGGCAATAGAGTAGTCGGGTATGTCTGTCGTTACCACTGATCCGGCGCCGATAACGGTTCCTTTACCAATCGTTACGCCATCAAGGATTGTAGCAGATGCACCTATCCATGTGCCTTCGCCAATGGAAATAGGGCCACGGGAATATATGCCCTGATCCATGATGGGAGTAGTTTTGTCTTTTTGATGGTACCTGCCGCCGCCAATATAGCAGTTGCCCGCTATCAAAACTGAAGGTGCCAGGCTGATGCTGCTGATACTTGATATCAGTGTATGGGCACCGATATCGCATTTGTCGCCGATTGTCAGTGGCCCGGCCTTGGCCTGTATTACACAGCCATTGCTGATGATGACATTGTCACCGATGGTGATGGCGGGTTCCTCTTCACAACAGCCATCGAGCATGACATAGTCGTCGATTGCAATATTATTACCAAGAGTAATATGACCGGGTTTACGCAGGACGATGCCTTTACCGAAGATTGGACTTTTTCCACAGGATTGAAAGAGGGGGCGAATCATCATTTTTCTTGCAACGTAGCCGGGGGCACCACCCAGGCCGAGACAAAAGAAAGCTGCCAGTTCATAGCGCAGGAAATGGCCGAACCCAACTCGACTGCCCACTACTTTTCTGCGATAGGCACCAAGAGCGCCACCTGATTTATGGTGTAATTCAGTGCTGAGATTGCCTTTTACTACATCTTTATAACCATCCATTGTCTCTATACCAGTGTGCAGACTCTATAATACCTGTTTCATTATCATACTTTGGTTGGTAGCCGAGGACGTTTCGCATTTTCTCTGTAGTAAAGTTACGATCTTTTGAATAAAACGCAACCCTGCGTCTGTAGATGGGTGGTTCAATCTTAAACGGTCTGCAGACGAACTCACAACAATCACCCAGGATAAAAAAAGGTGTTATGGGCAGACGAAGAATCCGCAGTGTATTGCCGTAGGTTTTTGCCATGATTGCTGCCATGTCTTCGAGCTGGATAGGTTCACTGGAGCCGATCAAAAAGGCTTCACCCAGCGCTTTTTCTTCAACTGCGGCCAGGAGCATTCCGCCAACCAGATCTTCCACATGGGCAAGATGATACCAGCATTTTCCTTTGCCAAGAATTGGGAAGTATGATTTGGTCGCCATTTTATACAGCTTCAGTAAACGGCGTTCACCTGGGCCGTATATGGCGCAGGGCCTGATGATAACATAGGGCAGGTTATTTTTCGGGCCAAATTCTGCAAGCCACGTTTCAGCTTCCACTTTGGTTCGCTGATAGCCGTCTCCCGGGCCAAATGGGTAATTCTCATCGGCTGGCGGGTGTTCAATGTGTCCATGAACCCCCATGGTGGAAACATGGACGAATCGTTTGAATTCCGGTTGTTTTAAAGCTTCAGCGCAGAGCAGTTGGGTACTTTTCACATGGACGTTCCAGTAGTCTTTTTCCGTACTTTTTGCTTCCCGGAAAGCGGCGGCCACATGGAAGACATATTCAATGCCGGTCATAGCTTTGGCAATGGCAGTATCGTCATAAATTTCGCCACGAATCCACTCAATATCCATGTCGGCGGCAAAAGAGATATCGGAAGTAGATCTGGCAATAGCCCTGACCTTTGTTCCCATCTCCACAAGTTTTTTTACAAGAACCTGGCCGGTATAGCCTGTTGCGCCGGTTACCAGCACCGCACTGCCGACTGGTATTTTTTTATCTGTCATGATTTTCCCTATGGGGTTAACTCAACGGTGTTTCAAACAAAGCTATATACTCACTGAATTTACAGGAGAAGGTTAAATATGCGAGGAATATTACATTTTTGTTCCGTGAGATGAAACCTGTAATTCTTTGGTCTGTTTTGGTTTCTCCCAGCTCCTGTTTGATCCAGTCATACAGTTCATACACCCGACGCTTATGGGCGTCATACACATGTTCTTTTTCAACAAACAGCTTACCGTTTTTGCCAAGTTTTTCTCGAAGTTCCTTGTCTTCAGCCAATGCCAGTATGCCTTCTGCAAACTGTTTTGGTTCTGCAACTGCCAGGTATGCTTCCTCGGAGGTAACTATCTGCGTATGGGTGTACAATTTTGTCAACAGTACAGGTTTACCGGAATGCATATAGGGGAAAATTTTCATGGGAGTATTCACTCCCTTTGTTCTTGGAGCAACAAGTATATCGGCTTCAGCAAGATATTTGTCGAGATCGGTAAAAGGCCTGGGGCCGAGAAAATGAATTCTTTTTTCCACCCCGAGCTTTGCGGCTTTTTCCCGGTAACGGGTGATATCCTCAGGAATGCCACCGATTATGACAAGTTGGACTGTATCATTTTTTTCTGTAACATAAGGAAAACTGTCGACGAGCAGATCAACACCTTGGTATTCCTCAAGATTTCCGCAGTACAGCAGGATCAATCCCTCCATTCCAATCTCTTTTGTTAGGGAGCCAGTGTGCGGCAGGTCGGGATTTTCCAGCTGGGATATGTCGTGGATTGTGACGGTTTTTTTCGAGCCATTTTTTTCGCATAATTCGGCCAGAGCATTACAGACAGGTGCATTGGCGATGGCACCCTTTATTGCGCGTCCTTCAAAAAAGTTAAAAACCGGTGCAAAAAACTTCAGTAGGCTGAATTTTTCAACCAACTGCTGGGCGTTGGAAGAGTCGATGTCATAGACATAAGGGATGCGATAGAAGAGTTTCATCAACATGGCGATGAAGACTGCTTCTTCACCGGCATGAATGAGGTCGTAACGATTTTGACGAACCATTTTCCAGGTGAAAAAGAACATGAAGAAATCTATCCATAACTTTTTTATGGACATGCCGGGCCGTGTTCCCTTGTTATGTTTGAACACCGGTACCCTGTGTATGGTAACATTAGGAAGTTCGACATCTTCACCTTCGGGATAGACGATGGCATCGATGTCCATATCGTTACGTTCAGAGAGTGCACGTAAAACCAGTAAAACATCAATGGGCGTACCCCTGTTGATAAAAAAAGGCTGGGGGGCCAATAATAATACTTTCATTCAATTAACCTTATTTTCAGTAACCCCGGGGGAAACGGCTGTGCCAGTTCCAGGCAGTTTCGAGGATTGTTTCAAGCGTGTTAAACTCAGGTTTCCAGCCCAGTTCTATTATCGCCTTTTCGGCGGATCCTACAAGGACGGCGGGGTCTCCAGCCCTACGTTCTGCAAAATCATAGTTGATTGTTTTACCGGTAACTCTGTGCGCGGTATTGATGGCATCCAGTATAGAATATCCGTTGCCGTTACCCAGATTATATTTTTTGCTGTCACCACCATCAAGCAGATGGACTAGTGCAAGATAATGTGCCTGGGCGAGGTCTGTAATATGGATATAATCCCTGATGCAGGTTCCATCTTCGGTGGGGTAATCGTTGCCAAATACTGTCAATGCCCCCTGGAGACCGAGTGCTGTACGCAGGATCAGTGGCAGCAGGTGGGTTTCCGGGCTGTGATCTTCACCGAGTTCGCCTTCGGGGTCGGCTCCGGCTGCGTTAAAATACCTGAGGCAGACAGATTTCATGCCGTGGGCGACATCAAGATCGTCCAGGATGTTCTCCATCATCAGTTTGGTGCGGCCGTAAGGATTGATAGGTTGTTGTTTCTGTTCTTCGGTGATCGGCAGTGTTTCAGGTTCTCCGTAGGTTGCACAGCTGGAAGAGAATATGAGTTTATTTACTCCATGGTCATGCATTGAAGAAAGAAGGCCCAGGGTGGCGGCGACATTGTTTTGATAATATTTCAGTGGCTCTGTTACCGATTCACCAACATAGCAGAAGGCGGCAAAATGCATTACCGCCTGGATATCATGCTTGTGGAAAATTTCAGACAGCAGTTGTTCGTCATTGAGTTCCCCTTTGTAGAGAGGGCCCCATTTGACGGCTTCTTCATGGCCCAGACTGAGGTTGTCCAGAACAATAGGTTTCAATCCTTTATGATGAAGGTGTTTTCCCATGTGGGAGCCAATATATCCGGCTCCCCCAACAATCAATATTTCTGTCATTGTTGCACTCCGTGTACTTATTTTGTCCTTATTACCATCACAGTCATTGAACAAATGTTAATTTCGGGAAAATCTGGGCAAAAGTAGTGCTGCAAGCAGATAGAGCATAAAAGCAAGGGCCAGGGTTATAAAAAAGCCTAAATAAATAGCTAGAATAATACTTATAACACCACCAAGGACAGTAAAAAGCCCATTTACTGCCCAGGCCCAGCCAACAGCACCTTTACCATTTTTATGTGATCCGGCAATACCTACAGCAAAAGGCATGCCCATGAAAAAGCCCAAAGGAGCAATCAGGAAAAAGGCAGCTGCCATCCGTGAAAATGCTGGCCACTGGAGGAAATAGTCAAGTAAAGAGTCTTTGAAATATAAGAGGGTTAATCCATATATCGGTATGAGGAGAAAGGGAATAAAACGCATAAAGGTTTTTTTATGTAGCCGGGTAATATCGGTTACATAACTGCCCACTCCGGCGGAGAGGAGGAATGCAAAAACCACGGTGACATAGGTATATAACGGGAATCCAACCAGTTTGTGAAAAAGTTGGATGAAAATCAGCTCGATTGCGATAAAGCCTGAACCAAGGCAGGCAAAATAACCGACAAAGGAGGCTTTTCCATCCCAGCGGGCGCGACCTACTTTGGAAAAAAGCAGTGGGCCGAACAGGCAGATAACAGCAATTACAAGAGCTGCACCTGCAGAAACGATGAGGTGGATGATATCCATCGGCAATCCATGTTTGATGGAATCATTGAGCAGAACTTTTATGGATGTGTCTACATACGGTTCATCATATGAAACCAGTTTGAGGCGCTTTCGTACATGGTTAAAGAAGGGATTGTCATCTGTTGGCACATTGATACGATAGGGGATGCTTGCCTCAAGTTCAGGTGATAATGTGCCCGTGAAGAAACTTTTATCGAGTTTTGAGTGCTCCGGGGCAACAGGGTTGTGAATACGTTCAAAGCCCTCGTGCATGAGAGCATCAACTTTGTCGACTTCTTCCTGGGTCCACGGTTGCATCTTTATCAGTAGGGTAGGTAAGTTGTACCACCTGTTGGCGTAATAGAGTAAAAAGTGGTTTTCAAAATTCTTCCGTCCCATCTCTTTCCAGGCCCTGGCTGCAGTTAACACCATTTTGGGATATATGTGGTGGTTGATATGCAGGACGCCATTGTCTGTCAGGTGAGAGAAATACTCTTTATAGGCATCGGTGGTTTGCAGGTAATTTGGAGAAACAGCACCTGAACCTGAAGCTATACTGGATGTTGTATGATTGGACATCATCTGAATGATGTCGTATTTCTTGTTGCTTGCCCGTAAGAAACTCCGCCCTTCACCACGTATGGCGTTGACTCTTTTGTTATCATACGGTTCTTTGGCAAATCTTTTTTTACCCAGCTCAATTACGGTTCCAACCATTTCAACGGCGTCAACGGAATTGGCTCCAAAGGTGATAGCTCCCTTGGTTTCCTGGCCGCCGGCTGCCCCTATAATTAAGACGTCGGGATGAGTGCCTTCTTTCAGCCAATGGGAGGCAAAGACAAACTTATCCCAGAACTGGTCAGTGGCCTTTTCCGGCAGTGATTTGCGTAATTTTTCATAGTCACCGTCAAAAGTGTAAAAATAGCTGGTCTGGGTGCCACCATCGTAGGCTATCCAGATGTATTCTTTTCGGTATTGAATGAGATCTATGCGGGAAATACGATCCCAGCGTGTTAAAATTTTTCCTCCCTGCAGAGTCCTGAAACCACGTTTATCCATATGAAAGTCGATTTCAACGTAGTCGTGACCTCTAAAGAGCAGAAAGCCTGTCAGGCCAACAGCACAGATCAGCGCCATGGAGATAACCGGTTTTGATCGAGTCACAAGGCAGAGAGCCAGCAGTGCTATGGCGGAAGCGATAAAAAGCATTCCCGGCCCGCCAACGGCAGGGATCAACAATGGTACGAGCAGACAGCCAAAGGATGCACCGACAAGATCCCAGAAATATAATTTACCAAACATGGACGCATGTTTGGTAAATTGGATGGAGAGGATAAAGCCGCCGAGAAAGAATGGTACAACAAGGCCTGAGAAGACGAGCAAAACCTTTGCGCCGAGATAAGCCACCGAACTGAAATTATCAAAATCTACATGAAACCTGTTAAGAAAGAAAAATATACCGCTGTAACTGATCGCCAGCAGCAGGGTGAGTATAAAAACGGTAGTGTTGGAAAAAATAAATTTTTTCTCCGCAAAAACAGAAGTGACAACACCGGAAATACCGAAACCGAGTAGAGCAAGCGTTATAACCATATAGGCAAAATGTGGATACCAGAGGACATCCAGGATGCGAATTAAAGAAAGTTCATAAAAAAGTGTGGATAGGGCTACAAGGGAAATATACCCAAGAGCCTTATATGACAATCCTTTGTTTTCACCAAGTGCCGACATTATTTCCTCCGATCTTCGATCACCAACAATTATATTCTATAAATTGTTTTTTTTTATTTGATTTACGTCGCAGCATATTTTTTTAAAGCCTACCATAAGTTTTTTCGAATCGCTGGTCAATGGCAATTATTTTCTTTAGTGAATCACACCTTGTCGTGGCCCTGTGCCCATACAACCGGTTTTGGGAGGGGGATGCCATGTTGTCATACAGTGCAGCCGATTTCCGGATAATTTTTTTTAATGGCTTTTGTGTTCACTGTCTGGTATTTTTGGTGGGCGCCAACGGAGCGATGTCGTGAAGTTGTCGAGTAATCTTGAAAAATTGCATTTTCGCTCAATCCCTTCCAAGTGGGGAAAATTTCCTGCTACCCTGGTCTTGTATGAAAATGCTATTTTTACAAGGTGGTCATTTGTTTGTAGTGGTCAATGTGTATATTTTGGCTTTTTTATTTCTATTTGATTGGGTGTGGTGATGAAATACAAAAAAATGGTACCGGTGTTTTTACCGGTGCTACTGATGGCAATAGTTCTTTTGCCTGTTCAGGTTGCTTTGTGTCAATCAACAGCAACTGTGGAGAAGATTGAAGCAAGTACAACAAAAACTATCGTAAAACCTGTAAAAACCGACTCGGTCGATCAGCCAGCTGAGCAGGTTCTTGTAAAAAAAGAGAGCAGTAAAAAAAGAGTGGTTTCCTCTCCGGAAACGGAAACAACGGAATCTTCACTTTCAACCGGGGCGATTATCGGGATCAGTACCGGTGCGGTTGTTCTTGTTGGTGGAGCGATAGCTCTTCTGAGCGGTGGAGGAAGCAGTGATCCGCCACCACCACCCCCGACACCACCAACTGCAGATCAAATTGTTGGTGCCTGGAATGCAAATGCAAGTCAGGCCGGCAGTGGTTTGACTTACACCGGTACGTATCAGCTTTATCAGGGCGGTGGAGTTGCTTACAATATTTATATCAGTGATGGGCGTCATTTCGTCGGTGGTGGCAGCTGGAAAAATGTTGAGTATAAGCTGTATGTCCATACAGATCATGGATCTTTATATATAGGTGATTTTGCTCCAGGGAATATTAATTCAGTGACTTTGAATGCCAGCAACGGTTGGACCTTGACGCTGTCACGGTAATTGAAAAAAGTGTGAAATCATTTCCTGGTATTTTTGAAATTTAAGTATTATATTTCTTTTGACCGTTTGTTGAAGCAGGTGGAGATCAGTTCTAACGTTTTTATACATGAAAGGAGAAATATTATGACAGATCAGCACTGTCCCGGCTTTGAAAGTAATAAAGCACTCAGTGAAGTAAAGATTAAATGTCCTGCGTGTGGTAAGGAATGGGAAGTCTTTTCTGATGAATTGGAAAAGGAAATTAAATGTTCAGCGTGCGGAGTTGTAGTTGATCCTAAAACCTGTTCCTGTAAATAATTTGTCTAGTGCCTGTCCATAAATGGCCATTTTGTCCTAACTCTTCGTTGCTTTAAAAAAAATTTAATCCTCGGAATATCGTATATATGCCTGTGGTTAAATTTTTTGAGCGCCTCGATTTAGAACAGATAGCGTAGACTTCGAAATATCTCAATTATGGACAAGCACTGTCGTAGACGCAGGTTGTTTTTATTCGTTTCTTGAAGAGGCGATATGCAGTTAAGCATATCGCCTTTTTATTTTTTATCTCACACCTTCTATTATTCTCTTTTCCGTAATGACCATATCAAGGATTTCGTCGTGGGACTGAAGGGGCGCTTTCGGGACAATCTGCATGTCAAAGGCCAGGCCGATTCGTATGGCTTTTGGGTTTGCGGAGAGAAAACGGTCGTAGTATCCTCCTCCGTAGCCAAATCGCCCACCCCTTTCATCAAAAACGGAACCTGGTAAAAAAATGACATCTATTTCAGAGGGTTGCATCTGTTGCGTATTGCAAAGGGTTTCTTTTGGTTCAGGGATTGCGCAGTAGCCGGGTTCTAAGTCTGCGTCCGGGTCTGTTATGCGAATGGCATCGAGCCTTTTTTCCTGTACGCGGGTTATGGGAACACAAACAGTTTTACTCATCTTAAGAAGGGCCTGAATTAACGTGAAGGTCTCTACTTCGCTTCTGAAACTGACATAGACAAAGAAAGAGTTGCTCTGTTTGATCTGTTCAAGATTGAGGATGCTCTGTAGGATTACGAGAGAATTTGTGGTGATTTCAGAGGTAGAAAGCTGGTTGCGGGCTGTGAGGATATCTTTTCGCATTGTAGCAGAATCTGTCATTGGAATCTCTCCTTGTTGGATATCAGAACAGTTGGGTACATCGTATTTTACAGTCGCTGTATAATATAAAGATACGTGGGGAATCTACTCATTATTTTCAGCCTGTTAAAGGTAAAAAGATGTTTTCGTGATGGTTGATCGAATTTTAGTGGCGAAAAATAGATGGTTCCTTTAGGTCTGGTGTGGGTCTGACTGTCACGGATGAGTTTTTCAATTGATGGATAGTGGTTTGCGGGGAGGTCTTCATCCATTAAAAAGTTGGCGGTAATTTCAATGGTTGGATAGTTGGTGTTAATTTCCTGTATTCTCGAAAATGATTCAGCAACAAGTCTTGGGGTAATGGGTTTTCCGAGTTTGTCCAGCGTTTCAGCATCTGCGGATTCAAGACCTATATTTATATAGGTGTTCCCTCCCGTCTCTCCTAGTTCTTTGAAGAACCAGTCAGGGCTGCCAAGCAGGGCAGTGACAGAGCCAAAAAGAAACGTATTGCTACCTTTGACATAAGAGTGGGAAAAATTAAAAGATGAATATGCCTCGTTTATACTGGAAAGGATTAATTCGGGGCTTGCCTGGAGGGCGTCATGTTCGCCGAGAAAAATGGAGTTGTAGTTGCGCAGGTCATCGCCATAAAACTGCTTGAGTTGTCCTATTTTGTTTTGAACCTCCTCTGTCGTTTTTTCAGTAAAAGGTGTATTGTTTTTTACTTTACAAAACCTGCACTTATAAAGGCATCCTTTGGATATAGTCAACGGGATGAGGTTGTAATCGACATGTCTTGCATCCGGTGGCAGTACTGAGATTCGTCCTTCAATTAATTCGAAGAGTTTTTCAGCTCTTTTGTCCAACTTTTCTGGAGTGTTTTTAACGGCGTTATTGAGAAATTCCTGCAGAGGAGCAGGAGAATGAATGGAATGTTTTTCGATACGTTCTATCTCACCGTGCCAGTTTTTTATGACATCTGTTATTTCATGACAAGTAAACGGATGACCACCAAGAATGGAATTAGTCGGATATTGGAAATTGGGGAGGTAGTATTCGCCTGTTGCTTCGAATACGCCTGTGTACCCCCCTGTTGAATAATACACCCAGTCATTTCCCTGGGTTCTTTTCAACCATTCATGGGGGTGGCCCCAGTTCTGACACTTGCTTTTTGCCCGAAGTATTTCTTTGTTGAGGTTAAAATGAAAAACAAAGTTTTCTGTTTCAATTTCCGTATATCTGCCGCAATGGGTGGGAAAACTCGTTTTTGTGTATGTAGAACTGCCTTGTTTTGCAATGGTGAATTTGTAGTCATCGGTAGTAAAACGAGTGTACATCTTGAGTACCTTTAAGCACCAGTATTTACTGGTGTGGTTGAGATCTGTACAGTAGTAAAAAGGTAGCAGTGCGCTAATGTAAATACCTGATCATCAGCGGCTTGTCAAATGCCTCCCCCCCATCTGTCAGGGTAAATTAATGCTAACCGCCAACTCTTTCAATTGGCACAGGAATTTTTCGTCATTTTTAAGTGATCTAAAACTGCTCGTACGTCAAAGCTGAGCTTGCGCATTTTTTGAGTGA
>CAMZKN010000078.1 GCA_947311315.1 uncultured Desulfobulbaceae bacterium
CTGAATCAAGGCGTGAAGAAAATTTTACCACAGGCATATACGTGATATCGGAGTCTACGCTTACCTCCGAGGATAAAATTTTCACAGCAACGAAGAGTCAGGGAAAAAGGCCGTTTCTGGACGGACACTAAATAACATCTTAACACAACGACAACTTTTACACGTGGAAACAATATGGATATCAGTGGTATCATGCAACAGGCAAAAGACATGCAATCCAAAATGGCAAAAATCCAACAGGATCTCGCCGGAAAATCGATAACAGGCAGTGCCGGTGGTGGCATGGTAATGACAACGGTAAACGGTCAGGGTGACGTCCTCTCCATTTCCATCGAAAAGACTGTGATCGACCCGGAAGAAACAGAAATGCTCCAGGATCTCGTTGTAGCAGCAACTAACGATGCGTTACGTAAAGCAAAAGAACTAAGCAAGGAGGAGATGTCACAACTGACTGGCGGCCTCAACCTCCCTGATTTAACAAATTTCATAAAATAACAGCGTATCCATGCAAATTCTCCCCCCTCCTTTAGAGAAGTTAATTGATAACCTGTCACGTCTTCCAGGCATTGGCAAAAAGACGGCGACCCGATTGGCTTTAAATATTCTACGCAGGCCACCAGCGCAGGCCAAAGAACTTGCAGCAACTCTGGCCTCTTTACACGAATCTATCCAGCTTTGCTCCTGCTGTTTCTCTTTTTCGGAAAGCGACCCTTGCACAATATGCGCTGACCCCCGCAGAAGTGGTGACACCATTTGTGTGGTAGAACAATCAGGAGACCTTCTCGCCATAGAAAAAACAGCCACATACAGAGGTCATTACCATATTCTTCACGGAGTTCTTTCGCCCATGGATGGCATCGGCCCGGATGAGATCAAAATAGATGAACTTCTCGCCCGCATAAAAAATGGAACAATTCGCGAGGTCATAATTGCCACAAGCTCAACCGTTCCAGGAGAAGCAACTGGGTCATACCTCATTGATATACTACAGAATAAGGCTGTAACACTTACTCGCCTTGCCCGGGGAATTCCCATGGGCATGGATATAAAATACGCCGATAAATACACGCTGGCAAAAGCTATCGAGGAGAGATCATCTGCCAAATAGTTTTTTACTTTTTCTCTCAATTTATGCTAGATTTTTCCTTGACAGACAGAGGTTTTACTGGTAATTGAAACAGGTTCTATGCATGTCGCACAAACTCTTTTTATTGCGTATGCATTTCGTTGCCGACACAGGCGCGTAGCTCAGTGGGAGAGCGCCACCTTGACGTGGTGGATGTCGTCGGTTCAATCCCGTCCGCGCCTACCAGATATTAGGCTAAAGTAAGAACACCTTCGTCCAAGGCGTTGGTACCTGGAAATTCATTTTTTTAAAATGGTGTTTCCAAAAGGTACTTATACCCCCTTGTGGGGTGTTAATTCTTTAGCCTTTGTTATTCTATATAAGATTGATATGAGTGAAATTGCCGTAACTTTATTGGATGGAGAAACCGTTAACGTAACAGCCGGAGCTACCGTTGGTGATGCGTTCTCCTCCCTTTTGTCAAATAAACAGCGAAAACGCACTGTTGCAGCGAAAACCAACGATGCTGTTGTCGATTTCTGTACTGTTTTAAACGACGATACGGTTCTTGTACCTATCCAGATCGACTCCGAAGAAGCGCATGATATACTACGTCACAGCACTGCACATATCATGGCGCTTGCTGTTCGTGACATCTTCGGTGACACGGTTAAAGTAGCCATTGGCCCTTCCATCGAAAATGGCTTTTATTACGATTTTTTAAGAGACAACCCGTTCGTGCCCGAAGACTTTGAGAAAATTGAAGCTAGAATGGAAGAAATTGTCCGGGCGAATCTGCCTTTTGTTCGAACTGAAATAACGAGCAAAGAGGCTCTGCAAAAATTCTCGTCGGAACAGGAGAAATTCAAGGTTGAATTGATAGAAGATCTCGATGTGGAAAAGGTCTCTCTTTATCATCTCGGCGAATTCACAGATCTATGTCGTGGGCCTCACTTACCGAGTAGCTCTTTTGTGAAATCATTCAAACTGCTACGGGTCGCCGGCGCATACTGGCGTGGTGATGAGAAAAAAGATGTCCTGCAGCGTATATACGGCACAGCATTTTTCGATAAAAAAGCGCTGAAAAAATACCTGCACAGCCTGGAAGAGGCAAAAAAACGTGACCATCGTAAATTAGGCAAACAGCTTGAGCTGTTCACCATAAACGATGAAATAGGCCCAGGCCTTATCCTCTGGCAGCCCAAAGGCGCACAGTTACGGCGACTGATCGAAGACTTCTGGAAAGACGAACATTATCGACACGATTATGAGCTGCTCTATACGCCACATATAGCCAGACAGGATCTCTGGAAAACCTCTGGACACCTTGATTTCTACAGTGAGAATATGTACTCACCAATGGATATTGACGATGTCCAGTACCAGCTCAAACCGATGAACTGCCCCTTTCATATTGGCGTTTTTAACAATCGAAAAAGGAGTTATCGCGAACTGCCCATACGCTGGTGCGAACTTGGAACAGTCTATCGCTATGAACGTGCGGGGGCGTTGCACGGCCTGCTGAGAGTGCGTGGTTTTACCCAGGATGACGCCCACGTTTTCTGTCGACCTGATCAACTTGAAGAAGAGATATATAATATACTTGATCTCAATCTCCATATTCTTAAGGCTTTTGGCTTCAGTGAATATGATATTTATCTCTCTACGCGTCCGGATAAATACGTCGGCAGCGACGAAAATTGGGAAAAATCCACTGAAGCGCTCAAACTTGCTCTTGAGAAACGTGGTCTGAAATACGTAGTAGATCCTGGAGAAGGTGTGTTTTACGGCCCTAAGATTGATATCAAGATCAAAGATCAACTTGGTCGATCATGGCAGTGCTCAACAATTCAAGTAGATTTTAACCTGCCTGAAAGATTTGAGATGAGTTACACCGGCACTGACAACAGTGATCATCAGCCCATCATGATTCACCGTGCCCTTATGGGCTCACTTGAACGTTTTATTGGCGTTCTGATTGAGCATTATGCAGGCGCATTCCCCATCTGGTTTACTCCTGTCCAGGCACGTATTCTCAATATTACCGACGATCAAGCCGAATACTGCCAGGAAATTTTCACGGAACTCCGAAAAGCCGGGATACGTATTGAAAAAGATTTGCGTAATGAGAAATTGAATTATAAAATTAGAGAGGCACAAGTTGCCAAGACTCCGTATATGCTTATTGTCGGAGACAAAGAAAAACATGACAAAACGGTTACGGTTCGCCAAAGGGACGGTAAAAATCTACCACCAATGAGTGTTCCTGAATTTGTCACTAAAATCATGACCGAAGCACAGCAAGGTCGTGGATATTAAGTTATAGTTCCTGTAGGTCAGGATGAAACACGAGTAAACACATTTTTTCATGCTCATAGAATGAGGAGGGACAGTTATTAACAGAAAAGGTAGAAATGCTCCGGCACAGCGAGAAGTAAAAGATATTACCAATGATGCAATACGTTTCCCACAGGTCAGACTCATCGGTGCAGATGGTTCTCAGTTGGGTGTTTTGGCAACAGATGATGCCAAAAATTTAGCATATGGTGATGGGCTGGATCTGGTGGTTGTTTCCGAAAACGCCAGCCCACCGGTTTGCCGGATTATGAACTATGACAAGTTCCGCTACGAGCAAAAGAAAAAGTTACAGGAAGCCAAGAAAAAACAGACTGTTATCGAGACAAAAGAAATAAAGTTTCGGCCCAAGACTGACGCACATGATCTCAATTTCAAAATTAAAAATATCAAAAAATTCCTTGCCAGTAAAAATAAGGTGAAATTGACAATGCGTTTTCGTGGTAGAGAGATTGTCTATTGTGAAACAATCGGTATAGAAGCTATGAACAAAATTGCTGAGGCTCTTGCCGAAGATGCAGTTATTCTACAAAAGCCGAAAATGGAAGGCCGACAACTGGTTATGTTCGTAGGCCCAAAAGCATAAATTGAAACAGGAGCTTTGTTAAGCTCTTTTACTATACAATACAGACTGTAATCCGGTGTAAATCCTTTTACAGTTATCCTCTTTGATACACCTTCAATTGAAGATATTTTTTTGAGGTACAAGGGAGTTTTGTCATGCCTAAAATGAAAACCAACAGAGGTGCTGCCAAGCGCTTCAAATTAACAGGTTCTGGAAAAATTAAGCGCAACAAAGCGTACAGCAGCCATATCCTGACCAAAAAATCAACAAAACAAAAACGGGGACTTCGTCAGGCTGGTCTTGTAGACTCTGCAAATGAGAGAAGTATCAGGAAAATTTTACCCTACATATAAAACAGTTTCGGGGGTTAGTCCCTGTGATCTGTAGATTTTTACTACAGATACTGTTATCACAATTGCCTCTTAGTAAGAGGTTTGGATAGAAGGAGTTTACAAATGCCACGCGTAACACGGGGATTTAAGGCCCGCAGAAGAAGAAATAAAGTCCTGAAACTTGCCAAAGGTTTCAGAGGCGGTCGCTCACGCCTTTATAAAACTGCCACTGAAGCTGTTGATCGTGCTTTAGTTTATGCATATCGGGATAGACGCACCAAGAAAAGAGATTTTCGTCGCCTCTGGATCACCAGAATTAATGCTGGTGCACGGATGAACGAAATGAGTTACTCAAAACTGATGGGCGGCCTGAAAAAAGCTGATGTTGATCTGGATCGCAAGGTTCTGGCCAATATGGCAATTCTTGACGCACCTGCTTTTTCCAAAGTTGTACAACTGGCCAAAGAAGCAAACGCATAGCCAGTTGATCCCGTTTTTTATTGCGTGCCGGTATTAGTCATTGCGACCAATACCGGCACGTTGTTTCTTTGAGCCCTCAAAACATCAGCACTCACCATGGAACAAGAGCTACAGAGCCTGGCAACCGAGGCAAAAGACGGTTTACATCGACTTGACGATAGTCATCAGCTGGAAGATTTTCGTATCCGTTTTTTAGGGCGAAAAGGTTTGTTCAGTACGGTCATGAAAAAACTTGGTACTGCCTCCGCAGAGGATCGTCCCCGTTTAGGACAATTGGCAAACAGCATAAAAAAAGAGATAGAAAAACTCTTTGAGGCCAAAAAATCGTCACTGGCAGCATCCACACCATCAAACGCTTCAGGTGACCTTCCTGATCTTACCCTTCCTGGAAGGTGTCCAGAGGGCGGAAAGCTGCACCCCGTTACTCAAATCATGACCGAAACCTGTGAGATTTTCGAAAATCTCGGTTTCTCGGTAGCTGAAGGCCCCGACGTCGAACTTGATCACTATAATTTCGAAGCACTCAATATCCCGGCGCATCATCCTGCCCGTGATATGCATGATACCTTCTATATCAGTGATTCGGTGCTGCTCCGCACGCATACTTCCCCTATGCAGGCGAGGATTATGGAAAACCAGCAACCACCGCTGCGTGTTATCGCCCCCGGGAAAGTATATCGATGTGACTCTGATATCACCCACACTCCCATGTTCCACCAGGTCGAAGGATTTCTCGTTGATAAAGATATTTCTTTTGCCGACCTGAAAGGCATCCTGACAGTTTTCACCCAGAAAATGTTTAAAAAGGATTTACCTCTTCGATTCAGACCATCCTTTTTTCCCTTCACGGAACCAAGTGCCGAAGTTGATATTGCCTGCGTCATGTGCGATGGTGCTGGTTGCAGGGTGTGTAAAAAAACCGGCTGGCTTGAAATACTAGGTTCAGGCATGATTGATCCTGAAGTATTCAAGATGGTTGGTTATGATCCTGAAATTTACAGTGGATTCGCTTTTGGTCTCGGTATCGAACGAATCGCGATGCTGAAATACGGGATCGATGACATTCGGCTTTTTTACGAAAACGATCAACGTTTTCTTTCGCAGTTTTAATCAGTTTTTTCCCAACCTAAATTTAGTGCCATGAAGTTAACTCTTAACTGGTTACAAAAATACGTAGATTTAAGTGACATCTCACCTGATAAACTTGCCGAACATCTTACAATGCTCGGCCTGGAGGTGGATGCTGTCACACCCCTCTATGATGAACTCTCTTCCCTTCTCACCGGACACGTAATTTCCGCTGAGAAACACCCGAATGCTGACAAGCTTAGTCTTTGTCAGGTTCAGGTTGGTGAAAAAACTCATCAGATTGTTTGCGGTGCCCCCAACGTTCGCACAGGACTCTCTGTTGTCGTTGCACTTCCCGGCACCGTCCTTCCCGGAAATTTTAAGATTAAAAAATCTAAAATCCGTGGCATTGAATCGTTTGGCATGATCTGCTCTGAAAGCGAACTTGGTCTCAGTAACGAACATGACGGTATAATGGAGTTACCCGATACCATTGAACACGGTTGCTCATTTATTCAGGCCATGGAGCTTGAAGATACTTTTGTTGAGGTTGACCTTACACCGAATCGACCGGACTGTGCGTCTGTTATTGGGATTGCAAGAGAGGTTGCAGCTTTTGTTAAAAAACCTTTACTATTACCTGCACCAAAGCATGTGTCTCTCACTCCCAGTACAGAATTTTCGGTTGAAGTGGAGTCCAGTTCACTTTGTCCCCGGTATGCTGGAGTTTTAATTAAAGGTGTGACCGTTGGCGCATCTCCGTGGTGGCTCAAACGACATCTTCTTTCCATTGGCCTCCGACCGATTAACAATATAGTTGATATCACCAACTTTGTTATGATGGAATACGGACAACCGCTTCACGCTTTTGATTTTGAAAATCTATCTGAGAGCAAAATTGTTGTTCGTGTTCCCCGTAACAACGAAAAAACATTTATCACACTGGATGGTATTGATCGGATTCTCGAACCTGAAACCCTGATGATCTGTGATGGTAATCGCCCTGTAGCCATTGCCGGAGTAATGGGTGGACTTGACTCAGAAGTTACAGCAGCCACTAAAAATATTCTTCTGGAAAGCGCCTGTTTCAATCCTGTTTCAATCCGAAAAACCGCCCGTCGGCTAAAGCTTGCAACAGATGCTTCATACCGATTTGAGCGTGGCATTGATCCCGACGGGACACTGGTCTCTTTAAAACGGGCAGCTGATCTTATATGTGAACTCGCGGGTGGACACAGTTCGGAAGAAGGTATCGATTGCTACGAAGGTCAAAAAGATATCGAGCAAATACGACTCCGCGTATCAAAGACAAATGGACTACTTGGCATAAACCTGAGCGCACAGCAGATCATTGATCTACTCGAATCCATCGAACTGCAATGTACTCCCATTGATGAGAACACCATAATGGTCACACCACCATCTTTCAGAGTCGATCTTGAGAGAGAAGCTGACCTGATCGAGGAGGTGGCCAGGCTGTTCGGGTACGATAATATTCCAATATCGCTGCCAAAAGTTGACCTCAGTTACCCGGAACAGGATGAAAACAGAATTAGACGCCTGAACCTTGCCAAAAGCCTGACCTCTATAGGTTTCTCCGAGGCGATAAATTATAGTTTTATCTCTGAAGCACACACTGGAATGCTTGGCATTTCAACGGAAGACGAGCGCCATAATGTTGTACCATTGCTGAACCCGTTAAGCGAAGATCAAGCTGTTCTACGACCTATGATCCTGCCGGGGCTCCTGGAAAATGTTAAACGAAATATCAACTTCCAGAAATCCACCATCAAGCTTTTTGAAATTGGTAAAATCTTCATCCCCAATGGCGAAAACAGACAACCACTTGAAAAAACTCGCCTCACTGGTGTTTTATCAGGCAATAGATATGGCGAGAGTTCTCCTCTTCATTTCAAACACGAACCTGTTGATATCTATGATGCAAAAGGTTGTGTAGAATTTGTCATCCGTGAAATGGGCCTTGGCTTCAGTGACTCAAAAAGTGGTCTCGCCTTTTCACAACCTCAGGAGGCTTCACTCGAACCCTATGGCGAAGACACATATGCCCTGGAGATTACAGTTGGTACAACAAAGGTTGGTACTCTTGGAAAGATTAAAAATGATGTGCTGAAGAAATTCTCTATCAAAAACGACGTCTACTATTTTGATCTTGACTATGATGTCATTTGTGAACTACAAGTTTCACTGAAAGCATTTTCATCACTTCCTGTATTTCCCTCCGTTAAACGGGATATTGCTTTAGTTGTTCCTGAAACTGTTTCAGCCGGGGACATACTCAATGGCGTCAGAAGTAGCTCAGATAAACTCATAGAAAGCTCAGAAATATTTGACGTTTTTCAGGGAAATAAAATTGAAGCGGGCTATAAAAGTATTGCCCTTACTATAACTTACAGATCTCAGACCAAAACACTTACTGAAAAAAATGTGGAAAAATCACACTCCAAAATAGTGCGTTTGCTCACAGATCAATTCGGAGGAAGTTTCCGCAATGAATGATAAAAATAACAACCTGACCAGAAAAGAACTTACTGAAACCCTGGCTAATCGTCTCGGTTATTCCCAGAGCAATTGTGCACTCATTGTTGATACCTTTCTCAATAGTTTAAAGGAGTCCATGATCTCCGGTGAATCTATCAAGTTGGTGCATTTCGGTACATTTACTGTTCGCAATAAGGCTCCCAGAAGAGGCCGTAATCCTCGAACCGGAGAAACCATCACCATTAAAAAGCGACAGGCTGTAAGTTTCAGACCCAGCAAACAACTCAGGGAGCAGGTGAATATTTAGGAGACTCTCCTAAGGTAGTTTCCTTGGCACTTTTATAGAGAGGTGAACTGGCACCATGCAGACAAAAATTCCAGATAAACTCTATTTTAAGATCGGCGAAGTTGCTAAAATGGCCGAAGTGCCAACCCATGTCCTGCGCTACTGGGAATCAGAATTCACAGAAATCAAACCTAAAAGGGCCAATTCAAAACAAAGAATGTACCGTAGACAGGACGTGGAAGTGATCCTTAAAGTAAAGACATTATTACATGAGCAGGGCTACACAATAGCTGGTGCACGAAAATTTGTCTCAAGTGGTGCTGATATACAGCAAACCACTCCTGCACCAATTGTTCATAACAAATTAGGCGACAAACTCAGTTCAATAAAACAGGAACTAAAAGAATTACAGTCCCTGTTATCCAAAGATCAGGAATAGCATCTTTTGTTGTTTGATTCAGTTGACAGCAAATAGAACTAATGGTACATAAGTCTGCACATGTCGGGATGTAGCGCAGTCTGGTTAGCGCACTTGTCTGGGGGACAAGGGGTCGGAAGTTCAAATCTTCTCATCCCGACCACTAATAAAATCAAGGGTTTTGAGCTAAAACAATAGCTTAAAACCCTTTTTTATTACTTTTTTATGTACGTTGTACTGGTGGTTGGGTTGTGTTATGGTTCAAAAATGTGTATTGATTCTTGCTGCGAAACACAAATTTACCCACGGAAGCAAAATGCCAATTTACAAATTCACCTGCAATCAGTGTGGTAAAATTTTTGATAAAATCCTTCCATCCTCAGACATTTCTTCTGTCACTTGCAGTGCATGCAATAGTCAAAAGATAAGTAGAGTGTTCGCAAGAGGCAGCAACTCGGCCAAAAGTAGAACCTCTATTGCTGCCGGGGCACTTTCTGGTGGCTCTTGCAAGTCTGGTTTTTCCTGACGATGATATCAAGAACCCAGATTGGGGTTTTCAGCCTTTTCTAACCCACGTCAGCCTACTCTACGACGGAAAAGTCATCTTTCGTTGCTCCACACACCGGACAACACCAGTCTTCTGGAAGATCTTCAAAGCTTGTACCCGGTTCAATGCCATCATCTGGTTCACCCAACGCAGGATCATAGACATAGCCGCAGAGTGCACACACATATTTTTTCATTGTATTTCCTCACTGTAAATTTTTTTAAAAGCATATCATACCCCGTCGAAAAACCACATATCGAACCGAGGTTTCATATTCCTACAAGCGTGAACGTTTCTTTCTGCTGTAAGAAAAATGTAAGATACCCAGAGAATAATCATAAAGTGACAGAATTGGAAGTATCCTCTTATTTTGTGGATACCTTAAGATATTTCTCTCAATGAAAAAACTTACAATGAAAAATAATCATGTGATGACAAGGGCCCAGAAAGAAGATTTGCTGATTGAATGGAACCTCTATGATACCTATCAGCAAAAAACTATTCTTTCAGATTTTCACAAAAACCATAATGAAGACTATACGAACAACGACTTTCTTCAATTTTTAAGAAGAAAACTCGATATGGATGGTTACTGGAAAAAATCCGGAATATCATAGCCAATTTTTCCGCGCATGTTTATTATGCGACGAAAAATCGTCTTTGCCACTACTTGTATTTTTCTTGTCTTTTGAGTATCCTGCGGGTTACATTTCTGCTACTGGACAGGTAACTCTAATCATGGATCCCTTTACTCTACTTGCTCTCGCAACTGCGGCCGGTTTTGTTTTTAATAAAAAATCGGTAAAACCCAATCAGGAAGAGCGCAGAGAGTTCACATTCAGTAAAGACCTGGTTGCCCGTCTTAATCCTGACAATATTTCTGAGTTTGATATCAGCTCAATAGAAGTACTTCCTGAGTACCGTCTTGTGAAATCGTTAGTAGACCATCAATTCCCGATTGTCTTCATCACAGGAGGTGCCGGTACAGGAAAGTCTACATTTGTAAGATGGGTTCTCAATGAATTTAAGGGGGCTGTACTTCTCGGTGCACCTACAGCAATTTCTGCCATAAATATCGGAGGAAAAACCCTTCATTCTCTCTGCCAGTTACCTCCGGGATGGATTGTCCAAAAGAATATCCAATCAGCTCCCCGCCGCAAAGATATAAAAAAAGCCAAACTGCTTATCATTGATGAAATATCAATGGTAACCGCAAATCTGCTTGACGGTGTCAGCGGCTTTCTACGACACAACAGAAAGGTTGACAAACCTTTTGGTGGGCTGCCTGTTATCATGGTGGGTGATATGTTTCAACTCCCTCCCGTGGTGGATAGATCCCTCCAGCATCTCTATGACAGTGTCTACGGGTCTGCAAAATTTTATAATGCCAGGTGTTTGCAGGAATCGACATATTATGCAGTTGAGCTCAATAAAACGTATCGCCAGTGTGACCAAAAGTTTGTTGATATTCTCACCAGAATAAGAGAAGGCATTGATCTGGCCCATTCTGTCTCAAATCTTAATAACAATTGCACAATAACAGGAACTCCTCCAGCAGGAACGGTCTGGCTTTCTCCACGAAACAATGAAGTGGATGATCGAAACAGGAGGCAATTTGCAGCACTTCCAGGACCTGAAAAAACCTATCGCGGCATCCTCAAAGGTCAGTTTAAAAGTAACAGATTGCCATCCCCAAAAAATCTCACATTAAAACCTGGGATGCAAATAATGTTTACCAGGCACGACTCTTCACAAAGATGGATCAGTGGTACTATCGGGATCGTTAGGCGGTTACTCGATAACAAAATTTTCATCGAACTCCCCGGTACATCAAAACTGGTAGATGTAGGCAGGGTTAAGTGGCCAGAATATAATTATAAATGGAATTGGCGCAGAAGATCCATAGACAGAACCGAAACTGGTAGCTTTGAACAGTTTCCACTTGTACCCGGTTGGGCCATTACTATACATAAAAGTCAGGGCAAAACTATAGAAAATGTCCATCTCGACCTTGGAAAGGGTGCTTTTGAAACTGGCCAGACATACGTGGCTCTCAGCAGGTGTCGATCTCTTAAAGGCCTCTCGATGGCTCGACATCTCACCGTTGATGATGTCCTTATTGATTTTGAATCCAAGCAGTTCTATGAGAGTCTGCGTACCATCATCCGAAAACTCCCCCCACAGGACATGCTCAATCAGCTGACACGATCCTGATATCCCTAACGAAGATAAGTTGAAAGAAAAGACCCGGCTCAATAGTATTCAGTTCAATTGGTATATTTCGTTTGTTGAACGTTTTTTTTTCGTCGTAAAATTCCATTCACTCTGCAATCACTCAGCGAAGAGTCTGTCTCTAAAAACACCTTATTGCCAGGATTGGCCTTGTTCACCACTTCACCGACTTCATCCTTCATTGCCCTGATTGTAAGCGGTACCACATCAAGACCAGGCTGCATATATTCAACTTCCTCGCCGACAAACAACGCATTGCGAATTTCAACAAACGGTTTATCGCCCGCCTTTCTGATAACCGCAACAGGCTCATAAAATTGACTGGCCCTGGAAGACGTATAGATCATCTCGTGACTTCCAGGTCTCTCTTTAATAAAATTCTCAGTTGCGCCACGTGTCCCCGTGCGCTGCAATTCTTCTATAAAAGATGGCGGAAAAGATATATCAGCAGGTTCATTCCAGGCTTCTTCAGGCAGTGCTGCCAGGTAGTCGAGTGCAGCTCGATATACACGAACGACACCACCTACATAGAAGATTGATTTCATCCTTCCTTCAATTTTCAAAGAATCAACACCTGAAGCTACAAGTTGCGGCAGCATTTCAAGCAGGCATAAATCTTTGGAATTAAATATATAAGTTCCCCTTTCGTCTTCTTCAACCGGAAAGTATTCCCCAGGTCTTTTTTCTTCCACAAGCGAATAGCTGAACCTGCATGGATGGGCGCAACTCCCCTGATTTGCATCTCTACCCGTCATGTAGTTTGAAAGCATACAGCGACCTGAATAGGAAATACATAAGGCCCCGTGTACAAAGATTTCCAACTCACCTCGAACGCGGTTTCTTATTTCTGCTATTTCATTAAGTGATAATTCTCTGGCAAGATTCAACCGTCTTGCACCTTGTTCAAACCAGAACGAGGCCGATTCCTTGTTGGTCACGTTTGCCTGCGTGGAAAGATGTATCGGTACCGTCGGAACAGTCTTTGTCGCACAGGAAAAAATACCGGGATCAGAAATAATCAAGCCATCAACACCCATATTCTGCAGACTCAGAAGATAATCTGTAAGGCCTGCGAAATCTTTATTATGGGCAATTAGATTCACAGTCACGTAAACTTTTACACCATGTTCGTGGGCATAGACTATGCCGTCCCGCATGGATTCACTGCTGAAATTACCGGCCTTGGCACGCAGGCTGAAACTCTTACCACCAAGATACACCGCATCTGCACCGTAATGTATGGCTGTCACCAGTTTTTCGTAATTTCCTGCGGGTGCAAGGAGCTCTGGAAAAACTCTTTGGCTCCCTTTGTAACTTTCATTTTTAATCATGGTGGGGTATTGTTACACCTTATTTTATCGAGTTTAGCACGGTCCATCTTATCTGCTTGCAACACATGTATTGCGGTAAAGTCAGGGAAAATTTCCCAACCGTTCGGTAACCTGACATGTATGCACGAAGAGAGTATTTTTCAACCAATATATCAATACCACCCAGTGAAAAAAACAACCATAGGCATAGCAATGAGTGGAGGCGTTGATTCCACAGCATGCGCACTCCTTCTGAGAGAGAAATATAATGTCCAGGGCTTTTTTATGCACCTTGCCCAACCGGATTTTTCTACTCAAAAAAAACGAGTTAAAGAAATAGCTACACGACTTGGGATTCCATTGCACGTAATAGACCTCAGACCTCAATTTGAGACATGCGTGTTACAATATTTTTCAAAAAGTTATTTTGATGGTCTCACACCAAATCCATGTGTTATCTGCAATAGAAAAATCAAATTCGGCCTCTTTCTTGATACCGTCATTGGAAATGATATGGACTATATGGCTACTGGCCATTACGCCACAATCACAGAAGATACCGGGACGTTTCATCTCCACAAGGGCACTGATCCCAAAAAAGATCAGTCCTATTTTCTCTCTAGGCTCACGCAATCACAATTAGCCAAAGTCCTTTTCCCCCTTGGGAATATGACAAAAGAAAACACCTATCGCTACGTAGAGGAGCAGGGATTTCATGATTTCAAGGGACTCGAAAGTCAAGATGTCTGTTTTCTGGATAATAGTGGTATAGGTCGGTTTCTCGACAGCAGATCTTCTATGAAAACAAAAAACGGGCCGATAGTTTCAACCGATGGTTCTACTCTCGGCCAACACAATGGCCTTTTCAATTACACCATCGGCCAGCGCAAAGGATTGGGAATATCCAGTGAGTCCCCTCTCTATGTCACCCGGCTTGATACCACAAACAATGCCGTCATTGTGGGAGGAAACGATGAATTATTTTGTGAAAAAATCAGGGTAAAAGAACTGCACTGGCTCGCAGGTAATCCTCCCGATCTCTCAAAGATTTATTCCGTTCGCATACGATACAGCCACAAAGGCTCGGATGCTGCAATACATATGGGCGAACACGGCAAAGCAGAAATGACTTTCCAAACTCCACAACGGGCCATAACTCCCGGTCAGTTTGCCGTAATCTACAGGGAGACAGAACTTCTTGGCTCCGGGATCATAGAGAGATAAACAGTAAACAATGCAAAAAGTCTTTATTACAACACTTGGTTGCAAGGTCAATCAATTTGAATCTGCAGCCTTTAAAACAGGATTTGAGGCAGCGGGTCTTGAAATAGTATCGGCCCAGGATACGGCTGATATTGTCGTTATAAACAGCTGCGCAGTCACCGGTAGTGCTGGCGCCCAGTCACGAAAAGCTATTCGCCGGGCATTACGAATGCACCCCAATGCCGAAATCATCATTACGGGCTGTTACGCAGAAATAGGATTAAATGACCTCATAAACGAAGTAGAGCTGACCGGGCGAAAATACCGGTTCATTGGTAACAACCACAAGGACAAACTTGTTGCCACGACACTCGGCCACTTCGACGCAGCCGATGACATTCTACCGGGCACAATTCGTATGGCAAAAGATATTTCCCGACTTCCTGTCAAACGTTTTAGTGAGCGAAGCAGAGCCTATCTTCGTGTCCAGGACGGGTGTGAGAGCTTTTGCACCTACTGCATCGTCCCCTATACCAGAGGCCCAAGTAGAAGCCTGCCCCTCGCGGAAGTGCTCGATCAGGCAAGGATATTTGCAGAAGAAGGCCACAGGGAAATTGTGCTGACCGGTATCCATCTCGGCAATTATGGACGGGATCTCCCCGAACAGGAAAATATAATTTCTCTTCTTGAGATGCTTTCCACATCCACTCCAGAAGTGGCATATCGCATAAGCTCTCTTGAACCGATGGAAATTGACGATACACTGCTCACCTTGATACAGGAAAGAAATAATATCCAACCTCACTTGCATATCCCATTGCAAAGCGGTAACGACGTGATACTTTCCAGAATGGGTCGTAGATACACTACCCGGCAATTTAGAAAGGTTGTTCAACGTTGTCGACAATATCTCCCCAACGGTGCCATTGGTATTGATATACTCGCAGGTTTCCCCGGAGAAACCGAAGAACAGTTCAACGATTGCAGGACGTTTCTCGAATCTCTTGACTTCACCTACCTCCATGTTTTCCCCTATTCCATCCGACCGGGAACAGTTGCCGCCGACTTTAAAGATCAGGTTCCAGGCCCCATCAAAGAGAGTCGTGTTGCCATCCTTCGAGAACTAAGTGACAGGAAAAAACAACGTTTTTACCAGAGCCAGCTCGGCAGAACACTTCCCGTCCTTGTGGAGGGAAAACGTAACAGTGAAGGCAGGCTCAAAGGTTTTACCTCCAATTATATCAGCGTTCAGTTTGACGGACCGGATTCGTTACTCAACGCAACTACCACCGTTCAACTCATTGATCTGGAAAAAGATATCGTTTTTGCCGAAAGGACAGAAAACCATGAAAATTGAAATTATCGCAATTGGAGACGAACTCACATCCGGAAGAATTTTAAACACCACAAGTAGTTTTGCCGCCAGAAACCTCTTTGAGGCCGGTTATGAGATCTACGCCATGAACACTATCGGGGATACTCCAAGCCTTATTGGAGAAGCGCTCAAAAGGGCATTGAGCCGAACGGACGCCATTCTGGTCACCGGTGGCCTCGGCACGACCGATGACGACATGACCAACGAGGCCGTTTCAAAAGCTCTCAATAGACCAACCATGCCCAACCTTGAGATACTCTCCAATATTCGCGCCCATCTCGACGAAATTACGAATGAACCGGTAAGCCAACTGGAAAAACTTGCGTGGTTACCTTCTGGTGCGGAAGCCCTCAACCCCGGCTCCCGCATGGCGGGCTATCAACTGATTCATGAGGATAAGCCCATCTTTTTCCTGCCTGGAATACCCAGTCAGATGCGACAACTTCTTGTGGAACAGGTTCTGCCAAAACTTGCAACCTGGGGGCAGGATCACCGCCTGGCAACATACCAGCGTGTATTTCGTATTTTCAATCTTCCGGAAACAGAAGTTAACCGTCGCATTGCAACCCTTGATCTCAACACGGATGTCCACATCGGCTACTACCCGGTTTTTCCTGAGGTACATTTAAGTCTGATTGTCCGTGACAAAAAAAACAATAATGCTAAACGGCTGTTCAAGTCATCCTGCAAGGCGATCAACACTGTTCTTGGAGATTCCATCTATGGACATGACCGTGACAGCATGGAAAGAATTGTCGGCAAGCTCCTGCGGGAAAATGAACTCACGATAGCACTTGCCGAATCCTGCACAGGGGGCCTGATTTGTGGAAAAATCACCAACTCACCAGGCAGCTCTTCCTACCTTCTTGGCGGAGTTGTCGCCTACTCAAATTCTCTCAAAACAGATTATCTCGATGTCCCTGCCACACTTCTTGAAAGTCATGGTGCCGTGAGCAGAGAGGTAGCTGAGGCAATGGCTGTGGGTGTACGATTACGAACCGGCAGTGACATCGGGCTTGCTGTTACCGGAATAGCCGGGCCCGGCGGCGGAACAGATGAAAAACCAGTTGGTACCATATATATAGCCATCGCAACCTCAGAAGAAAACTGGGTTACAAAATTCCATTTTGAGGGTGATCGCGCTCAGATCAGAGAAATTACGGCCCAGAGTGGACTTGATCTTATCAGGAAATATCTTCTGCAAAAAGTTGAATAAGAGAGTAAGATTTTTGTTTCCTAAAGAATGTATTGTAGATAGTATTATCCTTCTTTGAATATAATTAATCAGTAACCACAACTCATATCGGAGACCAATATGGCCGCAGGTGATAAAAAGAATAAAGGCAGCAGCGTTGAGAACGCAATCAGCCAGATCCATAGACAATTTGGCAAAGGTTCCATTATGCGCCTTGGTTCACAGGAAGCCGAAAATATTCCAGTAATCCCAACCGGTGCACTTAGCCTCGATATCGCCCTCGGTGTTGGCGGATTTCCCAAAGGACGGGTTACAGAAATTTACGGCCCTGAGTCATCAGGTAAAACCACTCTTGCTCTGCACGTTGTAGCCGAGGCCCAGATGGCCGGTGGAACAGCAGCATTTATCGATGCAGAACACGCACTTGATACAAACTACGCAGAACGATTGGGTGTCGATGTCAACAATCTGCTCGTATCCCAGCCGGACTTTGGCGAACAAGCCCTTGATATTGCAGAAATACTCATTCGATCAGGTGGTGTGGATGTCATTGTTATTGACTCAGTTGCAGCACTAGTACCCCGCGCCGAGATTGATGGCAACGCAGGTGATGCCCATGTCGGATTGCAGGCCCGACTCATGTCCCAGGCCATGCGAAAATTTACAGGAGTCCTCAGCCGAAGCAACACTGTCCTCATCTTTATCAATCAGATACGCATGAAAATAGGGGTAATGTTTGGAAACCCTGAAACCACTACAGGTGGTAATGCTCTGAAATTTTATTCTTCACTTCGACTTGACATTCGAAGAATTGGGCAAATTAAGGATGGTCAGGAAGTTGTCGGTAACAGAACAAAGGTAAAAGTAGTTAAAAACAAAGTGGCGCCTCCTTTTAAACTAGCGGAATTTGATATTGTCTACGGCGAAGGTATTTCTAAAATTGGAGATATGCTGGATCTTGCCGTAGACCTTGAGATTGTCGAAAAAAGTGGCTCATGGTACTCCTACAAAGACGAAAGAATTGGCCAGGGTAGAGAAAATGCCAAACGTTTTCTCGCCGACCAGCCCCAAATGTGTCTGGAAATCGAAAACGGTGTTCGATCTGCCTACGGTATGGCTCCTGCCGTGCCCGCAGTAGAAAGTGATCCCGAAAAATAAGTCCAAAAAAACAAAGAGGAGTCCTATCTACTCCTCTTTGACAGTCTATTCCTCTTCTTCATTTTTGTTTTTCTGCACAGGCAACCATTGTGACCCAAAAAAAGACAACCGTCAGAACAGACTACGATGTCATTATTGTCGGAGGAGGTCCCGCTGGACTTTTTGCTGCGTATTATCTAGGCGAACACTCCAACCTTGATGTTTTAGTCATTGAAAAAGGTAAATCTTCCCTCAAACGAAAATGCCCCATCAAAGATTCCGGCTGCATTAAGTGTAAACCATGCAATATTCTCTGTGGCATTGGTGGCGCCGGTCTTTTTTCTGATGGCAAGCTCAACTTTATTCACAAACTCGGGAAAACTGACCTTACCCAATTCCTCGACACATCAGCGGCCATGTCTCTCATAAACGAGACTGAAGCTATTTTTAACCGCTTTAATATGGATGGTCAGGTGTATCCCACGGATATGGATAAAGCCAAGGACATCCGAAAAGATGCCAGAAAACAGGGCATTGACCTGCTGATTATCAAACAGAAGCATTTGGGTAGTGACAACCTGCCAAATCATATCGCAAAAATGGCCGACTATATTGCCGATACAGGTGTCACATTCCACTCTCTGGAAGAAGCCAAAGAATTAATAGTAGACCAGGATTCTGTTACCGGCGTCAAAACCAACAAACGAAATTATAGTGCACCAAATGTCATTCTTGCCCCCGGACGTGTCGGCGCTGAATGGGTCGCAAGTATCGCGCGGGATAATGGCCTTGAGCTTTCCCAACGTGGCATAGAAGTTGGTGTACGGGTAGAAGTACACAATGAGATCATGCAGGATCTCTGTTCTATCATTTACGATCCCACATTTTTTATCCGTACCAGTAAATATGACGATCAAACCCGAACATTTTGTACTAATTTAGGTGGATTTGTAGCCCTGGAAAATTACCAGGACTTTGTCTGTGTCAACGGACATGCCTATATGGACAACAAATCGGATAACACCAACTTTGCCTTTCTCTCAAAAGTTGTATTAACCGACCCCGTGGAAGACAATCAGGCTTATGGTGAATCCATAGGAAAACTCGCAACCCTTATTGGTGGCGGCAAACCAATTCTCCAGAGATACGGCGATTTAAAAAGAGGAAGACGGTCAACCTGGAACCGGGTGAAAAACAGCTATATCGAACCGACCCTGAAAAGTGTTACATGTGGTGACATTGCAATGGCACTACCGGAACGTATCTTAACCAATCTGATAGACGGACTTGATCAACTCAATCAGATTATTCCCGGCGTTGCAAATGATGAAACCCTTCTCTACGCCCCTGAAATCAAGTTCTTTGCCACACAAATTGCAACAACAGGCAATCTGGAAACAACAATCAAAGGACTATTTGTTGCAGGCGATGGGCCCGGTGTTGCCGGAAATATAGTATCTGCCACTGCAACCGCTCTCATTCCAGCAAAAGAGATCATCAGGAGAAATCCATAATTATTCAGAGAGAAAACAATTTTATTGTTGACTCTCAATTTTTTCACATTATAATAGCTCTTCGTAATAATAGTTATCATTCTTTAAATAAATGGAGGAAAGACAATGGACAAATGGGAATGCCCTTGTGGGTATATTTACGATCCGGCAGCAGGTGATGAAGATAATGGTGTAGCCCCAGGTACTGCATGGGAAGATGTTCCTGAAGACTGGGTCTGTCCTCTTTGCGGTGCAGAAAAAGAATCTTTCTGGAAAGTTGACTGATCTATAAAAACAAGCTTTAAAGTATAGCAAAAGAGGCGAGACATTGATTATGTCTCGCCTCTTTTATTTAACACATCAAATTTTATGGAATCAATGTCTCATACATCTCCACGTTATATCCGACGTAATATATGTCGCCCTTTCTCAAGGTCGGTGCACGAAGATTCCCGGTTCTGCCAGTTACCTTTTTCAGCATTGTCTCTTTGTCCGCTGTGGCAGGATCAAATTCGATGATTTTCTTACCGCTTGCCACATAAACTTTTTTGGCACCCTCGATAACTTTCCACGCATCTTCACCGTTATAAACTTCCTTTCGGGCACTTACTTCTTCTGCAACACTAATCTGTTTTTCCTCGAATACCTTCCAGGCATTTTTACAAGACGTTCATCCTTTACGCATATAAGCCCAATCTATCATCATTTCCTCCAGTTTTTAAAAAGCTTTATATTATTACAATCCGTACTTTATGTATAAATCCTCCCCGTCGCAAGCAGAACCATATGAAAAAACAGAGCACCGTTTAACGTTATAAAAAGTAACGCATAATTATTCTGACGCCTCAGTACCAATTCAATAAAAAAAAGTGCCATCAGTAGAATCGCATTGAAAATAACAGCTCCCTTTATATAAATGGTAAATGGTAAAGGTAACGTAAGAAAAAGAACCATAGTAAAGGCCAGTGCACCAATCCAGGTAACTAAAAATCTTTTCAATCTGCTTTCTTTGAAAATTTTCAATAGATGAGGCAAGGTACTTTGCAGATAATCTTCTTTATGATTGAGAAGAATAAGTAAAAAATGCGGTACCTGCCAAAGAACCAGCAAGGTAATGATAAGACCTGGAACATAACCTATAATTTCACCACCTCCGGCGAGCCAGCCAATATATGGAGGTAAGGCTCCACTTATAAGCCCAGGCACCAAAGACAGAACAGTTTTTTGCTTTAGAAGCGTGTACACTCCGTTATACAAAACAACCGCAACCATGGCCACAAAACATGCAATTGCTGCGTCGGAGGCCAGACAAAGAATATTCACCCCCACAACAAGCAGAATAACAGACTGAAATATAGCCTGAGTAGTGGTAAGAACACCTTTTGGCAGGGGCCTGTTTCTGGTACGCTTCATCTTGCCATCAAGCTGATATTCCTGCACACTGTTTAGAGTTGCTGCCCCGGTGGCAATAATAAAAACGCCAAATCCTGCAGCCAGAGAATTTAGCGTAAAAGGAGAGCTGGCAAGTAAAAAGCCAAAAAATGTGGTCGCCCCAATAAGCAGACAGAGACCTGTTTTTGCAAGCTGTAACCTTGCAATCAGCATCTCAGTCGCTCTCCTCTTCAAGCCATGTGAGATATTCTTTTTCCGAGACAATATGCAGCTTTGCCAGCATTTCTGAATGCCCCATACCGCAGTATTCAGTACATTGAATATCGTAATCACCAAGGTCGTCGGCGAAAAACCACGCATAGGTTTTCATCCCCCTGACAGCATCAACCTTCACACGAAAAGCGGGCAGAAAAAAACTGTGCAGAACATCAGTCGAGGTAATATTAAGCTTTATTGCCCTTCCCTGCGGCACGACAAGTTCATTCTCTGATTCTTTTTCGTTATCATAGATAAAAATCCATGAAAACATCTGAGCTTCGACCTCAATTTCCAGCGCGCCATCGGGTACCGTACGCAACCCCATGTAAGATGTCCAGCCTACATAGAACATGGATAATGCAATCAAAGTTGGAATAATAGTCCAGAATATTTCCAGTTTATAGTTATCACGAATATCCGAGGCGACGGGATTCTTACTGCGCCTGTATTTGACCACGAAGTAAACCATCACGATGGTGATGCCGAACAACAGGAAAACGGATACTCCAAGTATATACCAGAATGCCAGATCCACACCTTGTACCGGATTCATAGTTCTCACCTCTTACCTGAAAGCCACATCGAAAAACGTAAAACCAATCATAATTATAAGAAAAGTCACAGTACTAATAAAAGACAGGTAAATAACCGGCCCTTCGTATTTCAGATGCATGAAAAAGAGCAACACAAATGTTACCTTTATACAGGCAATAGCCAGTGCCACCGGCACATTAAAAAAACCAAGATCCACATAGGACACCCCAACGGTAATCCCGGTAAGAACAACTAAGGTAGCGAGAACCATAGCCAGTTTTTTGTAACTGAGAATATGATGCTCTTCCTGTTTTTCCACAATAAAAGTCTCCTTTTCAGTAACTATTCAGCACACGGTAAAAACTATTGTAATAGCACGGAATGTAACTGTTCAGCAGTGCCTTGCATGTCCATAAGCGCCCCGGCCAGCTATACACCTGTATGCTGGTCGTGGTGATCGTGGGCAGGTGAGGTGCTGCTGAATAGTTACCCTCTTCAGACACTTCTTTTCATAAGACCAGATAAAACAGAGGGAAAACAAAAATCCAGATAAGATCCACCAGATGCCAGTAAAGACCAGAGTTATCCAACAGCGAAAATCTTTCCGCTGTCACTTTCCCGGACAAAATGCAGACCAGACTTACAGACAGTAAAACCATACCAATAATAACGTGCAGACCATGCAGACCTGTAATCACATAGTAGAGGCTGAAAAATATGCTTATTCCGGGTTCACCATTAACCAGTGTTTCAGAATTTGGATAAATATCATGGTGAATCTTTGCTCCCCATTCAAAATATTTATTCACCAGAAAAATTACGCCGCAGAGTAGAGAAAACAACAAAAAACCAACAGCCTTTTTTTTTGCATTTCGTTGAATTGCGGTAATTGATGCAGCAACAGTAAAGCTACTTATCAGCAAGACGAGAGTATTTGCCGAACCGATGATTCTGTTCAGCTCCTTCCCACCATCTGCAAAATACTCAGGATATCTGTGAAAATAAGCAGCATACAGAACAAACAAGCCTCCAAACAAAATGATCTCAGAGTATAAAAACAACCACATGCCTATTCTGATACCTGTTTTATCGATCTGTGAATGCATTTAGACTCTCTCATCCGTGTTTTCAGTAACACTATCTGTAATCCCGGAAAAATCATAAGGGAAATCCGGTAATATAGGGTCTTCAATAAAATTATGTACAGGTGGAGGCGAAGGAACCTTCCATTCAAGGGTTGTCCCTCCCCAGGGATCAGCCGGTGCAACCACCCGCTTTCTAAAACTTAAAGCAAGATTTACAAACATTATGACAATACCAAGACACATAATATATGCACCTATTCCCGCGAGAAAATTTCCGGTTTCATATTGAGGCAGATAGTCATAGTATCTTCTGGGCATACCCTGCATACCGAGTATCAGCATGGGAACATAATGGAAAAGAAATCCGATTCCGGCAAGAATAGAGCCGACATACGCATATTTGAATTTATACATGATGCCAAACATCTTCGGCCACCAGAAATGTAGCGCTGCAAAAAAGGCAAATCCGGTACCACCAAACATAACAAAATGAAAGTGTGAAACGACAAAATGAGTGTCGTGTACATGAATATCAGGCCCAACTGCTCCCAGTACAAGGCCAGTCAAACCGCCGACACTGAAAAGATAGATAAATATAAGTGACAGCAAAAGAGGCGGTGTCATTTCAATGGAGCCCTTGTACATGGTAGCTACCCAGGAAAAAACTTTCACCGCCGATGGGATAGCCACCAGAAAAGTCAGAAGAGAAAAGATAAATACGGAGACATCACTCATACCGCTGGTGTACATGTGATGCGCCCAGACCAATGAACCGGCAACAGCAATCCCCATTGATGACCAGACAATCGCTTTGTAGCCAAATATGGATTTTCTTGAAAAGACTGGAATAATCTCGGAGATAACGCCCATCCCGGGAAGAATCATTATATAAACAGCCGGATGTGAATACATCCAGAAAAGATGTTGGTAGAGCAGCGGGTCGCCACCTTTATCCGGATCAAAAAGGCCAATTGACAAAAACCTCTCCAGAATGACCAGAACAAAAGTGATGGATATCACAGGGGTTGCAAGTATCTGCACCCAGGCGGTCGCATAGAGAGACCAGGTAAACAGTGGTATCTGCATAAGCCCCATATCCTTATGTCGCTTCCGGTGAAATGTCGTCACAAAATTCAAGCCGGTAAGCATTGAGGACATGCCAAGAATAAAAGCTGCCGTAACCGTAAGGCCTACATTGGTATCCACCTCTACACTAAACGGGACATAAAAAGTCCAACCGGTGTCAGGAAAGCCTTCCCCCCAGAAAAGAGAGATGAGAGCAAACAGGCCACCAAACATAAAAAGATACCAGCTGAAAAGGTTGAGGCGTGGGAAAAAAACATCATCGGTGCCGAGCTGGATGGGAAGAAGAAAATTACCAAATATTGCAGGAATGGCAGGGATAACAAAAAGAAACACCATTATAACCCCGTGCAGGGTGAACACCGAATTATACAATTCAGGCTCCATAATGGTTTTTCCCTGACTCATAAGCTCTGTTCGCAGCATAAGACCAAGAAACAGAGCCACAAAAAACCAGAAAAGAACGGCAGCAAGGTACATGAGGCCAAGGCGCTTATGATCATGCGTCAATAGCCAGGCTTTTATACCATGCATACCGGGCGGAGCCGAAATAGTGTAAAAGGATTGAGTTTCTGTCATTCATTTACTCCTGGAGTCCCGATCAGGCATCTATCAGGATTTGCCCTTTCGTCTAAAATAGAAAAATCCAGCTAACAAAATTGTAGCAAAGAGTACAAGCACAGCGCTTTTAACTATCAGGAACAGCGATTTATTCTTATCCGGATCATAATTGAAGCAAAAAGCAAGCAACCTTTTCACAGACGATGAGGGTTTACCACTGATTGCATCAGAGAGAGCAACATCGATATCGCCCGCGAGAAACGAACCATAAACATAGCGAATAATTTTACCGTCACCCGCTAAAACCATGAGTGCCGCAGGGTGAATGAAAGTACCATCCCCAACATTTTTATAGCGAAACCCCACAGCGTCCATCGCAGTTTTTATACTTTCCCGTTTCCCTGTCAAAAAAGGCCATGCTGCCGGAGGAAATTTGTCGCCGACAATTTTCAAATAGTTCCTCTTGGATCTTTGCGCATCTTCAAATTTTTCTTCTTCATTAAAGCTGAGAGCAATAACTTTAAAATCCCTACCGGCCTGATAACTCAGTGCGCCCAAAGACGTTGCAAGATTAGCAAGGTTTTCGCTGCAAATATTGGGACAATAAAAATAAATGGGTAGCAGAATTGTCGGCCTGTCAATTATGTCACCGAGGAGGACTGTCGATCCTGTTTCATCGATAAAACTCAGGTCAAGGGGTAAAAAACGACCGGTTTTTTCTGTAACCCACTGTTCCTTTTGAGGCGCTTTTTCCTCCTCACCAGCCTTTACCAAACACGGCATAAACAGTAGAAAAAATGCCATAAATCCAACAACAGATCTTTTAATCAAACCTTTGCCCGCCTACAGTCTGTTATTATTTCAGTTTACTGAAAGTGCCAGTTGCCAAATTGACTTTGAGAGCAGTCCTGAACTTATGTCTTGCAGTAAAACCATCTCGATCGGGGCCATATGCCAGAAGAACAATGGTATCACCTTCTACATTTAATTCAGAATCTTTCTTATCCCCAGATTTCAATGGAAGAGCAAATTCAACTGTAGTCACGCCATCCGCTTCCTCTCCACCAATTAACGTTACATCACTCGTGCCACCAAGTTTTTCATCCGGTTTATGAGAGGTTTTGGACTTACCAAAATCATCTCGTATCTTGACCTTCCCATTTTTTACATACCCAAGGATAAAATCAGCACCCTTCATTTTACTGCTGGGATTAAAGCCAATACCTACCCACCCTTTTGTTTCAGCCGCAATCTTGACAGCAAGAGTATCACCTGACACTTTCCATGAAAAACTAATCTTCTTGATCTGAACTTCGTGGTCATACTCTGCAGCCTGACCAATGGTAAAGAACCCTAAAAATAATACTGTCAGCGCCAAAACAACATATCTACTGCCTTTACGTTCCATATTTCCTCCTGAAATTTACCTTATTTAAGACATCATATTACTCTTTTAACACTCATTAACCGTTCCAGTCATTATGACGATATCATACTCTGTAGTGCAAGGAAAGGTTCTTCAAATACCAAAATCCATTTTACACTTAATATTGATAATTCCTACTAATATGCAGTAAAAATAATTGCACAGTGCCTAATATGTGATTATCTTTGCCAGCTGAAACATACTTACATGGTAACTGCTCACAGGCCCCCATCTTCGCACGGTCACATTTGCCGGTATAGAGGGACTATAACGGGCAAATGTGCCTGCACGAATATGGAGCACCTGTGAGCAGTTATAGTTCAGAGGTAATAAAAACATAGAGTTATAAACTCCGTGAGTAGTTACCTTACATGTTTGTTTCAGCTATAGGATATTCAAAATTAATTACATTTTTCCTGAGTCCGGCAAGGTACACAAAAGTTGAGGCTCAGTTATTCATCACATCTACAGGAGGAAGTCGAATGGCACAAAAAATGGCAGTCTATAAATGCGATCTTTGTGGAAATGTTGCTGAAGTACTCACAGCAGGTGGAGCAGAAATGCACTGTTGTGGTCAGCAAATGACAATGCAAAGTGAGAACACCACGGATGCTGCCCAGGAAAAACATGTCCCGGTACTCGTACAAAAAGATGATGGATGGCAGGTAAATGTAGGTTCTGTAGACCACCCCATGGCTGCAGACCATTTTATTGAATGGATTGAACTCATTGCTGATGACACAGTCTACCGCCAGTTCCTTAATCCTTCTGATAAACCAACAGCATTTTTTGTATGTTCTGCAAAACATGTTACTGCCCGTGCCTACTGTAATCTGCACGGTTTGTGGAAAGCCTGATTGGTTTCACTGCTGGCGAGATGATATCCCGCCAGCAGTTCCTTTATGTCCATACGTTCTTCTCCCTTTACGACCAGCCCTTCTTGACATTCTGTTAAGCAGCTTTAATTTCTTTTAAAAACAAAGTGTTCACATCATCGCATTTCTCATCTTCCCCTCTTACAGGAAGGCGTTCCGATGGACAAAAAAAAATACCGTATTGAAAAAGACAGTATGGGTGATGTTTATGTTCCAGTTGACGCACTTTTTGGGGCTCAAACTCAGCGCGCCATAGAAAATTTCACCATATCTCCACAGCCCCTGCCGTGGAATTTTATTCGTGCAGTTTTAATTATCAAATCCGCTGCAGCTAAAACCAATATGTCACTCGGCCTGATATCTGAAGAAAATGGTCGATTAATCTGCCAGGCGATAGATGAGTTGCTTGCCACCCCCTGTCCCGATCAATTTCCGGTATCAGTCTTTCAAACCGGATCCGGAACAAGTACAAACATGAATGTCAATGAAGTCATTGGTGGGCTGTGTCGTAAAAAAGGTAAAGTACTTTCACCAAACGATCATGTGAATTGCAGCCAAAGCAGTAATGACGTCATCCCGACTGCTATTCATATCGCTGCTGCCATTGCCACTACCTCGACACTGCTCCCAGCAATAAAAAGCCTTGCCACAATCATCCGCAAGTTTGGTGAAAAGAACCGTGATGTTATAAAAACTGCCAAAACTCATCTTATGGATGCACTTCCCATTCGACTTCAGGCTGAGGTAGAAGGGTGGGCTACGCAATTTGACGAATCAGAAGAAAGAATCAATTCAGCCCTGCCCCGTTTACTCAGGCTTCCCCTGGGAGGGACTGCCGTTGGCAGTGGAGTAAACTGCCATTCGTCTTTTGCAAAAAAAGCTATAATCTCAATCAATTACACCACAGAACTCAACTTTACCCAGGCACCTTCACTCTACAAAGGGCTCTCCAGTCTCGACACAATAGTTGAATTCTCCGGTCATTTAAAAACAATTGCTCTGGCACTCAATAAAGTGGCAAACGACCTGCGCTGGATGAACTCAGGACCTCTAAGCGGTTTGGGGGAAATCAAACTTCCTGCTCTGCAACCGGGATCGTCCATCATGCCTGCCAAGATAAATCCTGTTATTCCAGAAGCTGTCTGTATGGCAGCAGCCCAGGTTATCGGCAATGATACCACTATCAGCATAGGTGCCATGGGAGGAAATTTTCAACTCAATACCATGCTGCCTGTGGTTGCTGCCAATATACTACAATCTATTGATCTGCTTGCCGGCAGTGCCAAATCTCTTGGGGAAAAAGCAATAGCCAATATTACAGTGAACCGTGAAGTGTACGATGAAGCACTTTCATTAAACCCCATTCTGGTGACATCACTCGCTCCCAGAATCGGATATATGCAGGCAGCAGAAATCGCAAAAACAGCTCAAAAACAGAAAAAAACAATTCTGGAAATAGCACTTGAACAGACGAATATTCCACGGGAGGAACTGGAAAAATTGCTTAACCCGGTGACTCTTGCCAACGGTGGACTCTGAAAGTTCAAGTTTGTCTTTTACGGATCCTCCGCGAGGAAAGAATAACCAGCTGTTTCAGATAGTCAAAAGCTACTCCGCGATTCATCTTTGACTCTCCAAAATCGCGATCACTGAATTCAATTGGTATTTCTTTTACCCGTAAATCTTTTCTATACTCAGCAAGTACCGCAAGCCCAATTTTAAAACCGGGTACTGTCCCAGGAAGTTCAAGCAATCGCCTGCGCTGAACTGCAAAAAAACCAGCTAAAGGGTCATGTACGTCACAAAAAAACAGAGCCGGGATAGTTGCAATTTTTGAAGAAATTCGCCTGGAAAGAGGCCAGTCCGGAGTCGAGCCTCCTGCAACATACCGACTGCCAATTACCATATCATGCGTATTTTCAAATAGTGGACGTAAAAGATCAGGTATGGCCTCAGGTGGATGACTAAGATCAGCATCCATCACCAGAACAAACGTTGTTTTAACTTGTCGTACAGCTGCAATTACGGCACCTGCCAGGCCAACATTTTTTTCCAGACTAAGCAACTCCACTCCTGCAGACGCATACCATTTTTTAACACAATCACATGTGTTATCAGTGGAAGCCGAGTCAACGAAAAGAATGTCAAAATCAATTCTTCGCGTGCTTTTTACGGCGAGCAATCGCTTTAAAAGGATATCAATATTCTCCGATTCATTCAGCGTGGGCACGATGACAGTTACGCTATTCAAACTCAATCCCCCGTAATTTGACGCATATTAAAACCCCATTAACTCACCTGCAACACACTGTAATCACAACATCTCATAATAATAACATAAATAATTCCTCTAATGCAAACCGGCACTGCCAGACGATAAATATATCACAACACCGTCACCACTAAACGTTTTATTCTTCATATTGTCACATACAGAGAACATCGTTCTTGACATAGCTACATAAAGAGAATACAGTCTTGTTTCAGACAAGGAGAAAACATGTTAGACGAAATTAACTTGGCCATTTTGAAGATTCTTCAAAAAAAAGCCCGCATCCCAAATATCGAAGTATCGCGACAAATAAATCTTGCACCATCCGCGGTTCTTGAAAGAATCCGAAAAATGGAAAAGCAGGGGATCATTGACGGATACGAAGTGCGATTAAATCCTGAACTGTTCAACCGCTCCCAGGTTGCATTTATTCATGTTTACACAAAAAGTGGCGCATTGGATTCGGTGGGAGAAAAGCTGGCAGCAATCCAGGAAATTCAGGAGATTCATTTTGTCTCAGGGAATGATTGCCTGCTTGTGAAAGTAAGAACCACAGACACCTCATCTCTAGGCTTGCTGCTGCAAAATAAAATTTCCTCCATTGACGGGGTGCAATCCACCAGGACAGAAACAGTATTATCGGTAGTAAAAGAAACCAACCAAATTCCACTTCCAAAATCATTTTAAGAGAAAAAAATGCCTATATCAAAAAACTTTGCAAACCGCCTCTACCCTGCTCTTGAGAATATTGCATCCCATTTTCAAACACCTTTTCATATCTATGATGAAGTCGGTATACGAAAAACCTGTGAAAAATTACAATCTGTATTTAGTGATCTGAAATCTTTTAGAGAATACTATGCTGTAAAAGCACTACCGAATCCCAGAATACTCGCTATCATGCACGATCTTGGTTTTGGCTTTGACTGCAGCTCCATTGCGGAACTGCGACTCAGTCGGAGTGTCGGTGCCAGAGGAGAAGACATTATGTTTACCTCCAACAACACAAGCGGCGCTGATTTTAGGGAAGCTGCAAAAGAAGGCGGCTGTGTCCTCAACCTAGACGATATCAATCTACTTGATAAACTTAAAACAATCCCTGAACTGATCTGCTTCCGCTACAATCCCGGTTCAAAACGCACCGGAAACGATATAATTGGCAAACCGGCTGAATCTAAATATGGACTCAGTCACGAACAAATTATTGATGCCTACCGCCAGGCTAAACTGCGTGGTGCAAAACGCTTTGGTATCCATACCATGCTCGCTTCAAATGAGCTGAACTACAGTTATATGGTGCAGACCACCCAGATGCTACTTGATCTCATCACCGATATTTCTGCTGAGCTTGATATCACTTTTGAATTCATCAATATAGGTGGTGGTCTTGGCATACCATACCTTCCCGGTGAAAAAGAACTCGATATTGAAGCCATGGGAAAAGAAATATGCAGTCTTTTTAAACATTTTGAGCATCAATTAGGCTATGAACCTGCTCTTTATATGGAAAGTGGCCGTTACATAACCGGCCCCCATGGTGTTCTTGCGGTCACCGCCATTAATCGCAAGGAAATCTATCGTACCTACGTTGGTGTAGATGCCTCCATGAGTGCACTGATGCGGCCTGGAATATATGGTGCTTACCATCATATTGAAATCCCGGCAAAACTAAGTGACAGCGATACCGAGACAGTTGACGTCGTCGGCTCTCTTTGTGAAAACAATGACAAATTTGCAATACAACGAGATCTACCAAAAATCGTTGACGGCGATATATTGATAATTCAGGATACCGGTGCCCACGGAAGTGCCATGGGGTTTAACTATAATGGCAGTCTTCGCCCACAAGAACTCCTTTTAACTACAGATAACACGGTTGAACTTATTCGCCGGGAAGAACGGTTGGAAGACTATTTTGCAACCCTTGAATTTGAACAGGATCTGCTTACACTGTAGTGTCTTCATCGGTCTGTTTTACCTGCAGGCCGATATGCACCTTAAGTGACACTATTACGAGTTCTTCAGATATGACAATAGATATAGATTATTTTCTCAGCACTGCAGCAGAAGCTGTTAAAGACAAAGATGTGCCTGTAGTTGACCTTATAGCAGTCCAGACCCGTGACCCTTTCAAAGTGCTTGTTGCCACTATTCTTTCGGCAAGAACCAAAGACGAGGTGACCGCCAAATCCTCGGCAAGGCTTTTCAAACTCGCCCCCGATGCAAAGTCACTTGCACAACTCTCTGAAGAAAAAATTGCAAAAATCATCTATCCCGTAGGATTTTATAAAACCAAGGCCAGACATCTGACCAAATTGCCCCAGGCTCTCGCTGCATTTCCTGTCAAGGTACCTGACAATATTGAAGACCTCTTAACCCTGCCGGGTGTTGGACGGAAAACTGCCAATCTCGTGGTCAGCGTCGCCTTTGGCAAACCAGCCATTTGTGTTGATACTCATGTACACAGGATTATGAATATATGGCAATACGTTGAAACAAAGGATCCACTGAAGACAGAAATGGCCCTGCGGAAGAAACTCCCTCCCCAACACTGGATAACCTCAAATTCTATTTTGGTTGCACTTGGGCAGTCAATTTGCCGTCCAATAAGCCCCCACTGCGATATCTGTCCACTCACCGCTGGGTGCCCGAAACATGGGGTTAAACCCCGAAAGATTCCAGGAGCAAAAATGAAGAAAACTGATACCTTAAAATTTATTTCATGGAACGTGAACGGAATACGCGCGGTTGAGAAAAAAGGGTTTATCGACATGCTCCCTGAATTTGACGCCGACATAATAGGTCTTCAGGAGACCAAGGCCCAACCAGATCAACTCTCAGATGCATTGAAAAATATCCCCGGCTACACATCCTACTGGCACAGCGCCGAAAAAAAAGGGTATTCGAGTGTCGCTGTTTATACACGGCTGGAGCCTGTTGCTGTGCATTACGGCCTTGGCGACCCCGAGTTTGACTGCGAAGGCAGAGTGCTGACATTAGAATTCGATACCTACTTTTTTACTACCATCTATTTTCCAAACAGCGGTGACAAATTAAAACGACTCGATTACAAGCTTCGTTTCAACGAGACATTGCTGAAATTTGTTCAGGAATTTGAAAAGAAAAAGCCGGTCATCCTTTGCGGCGATTTCAATGTGGCACACAAGGAAATCGACCTGAAAAACCCAAAAACAAATGCTAAGAATGCCGGCTTTACACCTGAAGAACGCAGCTGGATGGACAGTTTTATCGCGGCCGGGTTTGTTGATACCTTCCGGATCTTCAATCAAGAACCGGAACAATACTCATGGTGGAGTTATCGATTTAGCGCCAGAGCCAAAAACATCGGCTGGCGAATCGACTATTTCTGCGTCAGTCAGAATGGCAAAAAGAATATTGCAGACGCAACCATCCTTAAAGATGTCCTGGGCTCTGACCACTGCCCTGTACAACTGGAATACAAAAATACCTGATATCGCAAGCTCAATTCTTGCCAATATACTCCAAAATTTTTCTCGGGCCGGCTGGAAATGAGAACTGATTCAACGCATCAAAAGCAACCCAATGGTAATCTATTGCATCTTTAAGCTGCGGCTCATCGGTGCCCTTCAAACTACAGGAAAAACAACTCAGAAAAACTTTGTAGCGCGTATACTGGTGAACAACTGTGGTTATTAGTTCGTCCACACCTACATGTAAACCAGTGGATTGTAGGATGATCTGCTCAATATTTCCCTTCTCAGCCGTACCACTTACCTCACCTCCTGGAAATTCCCACAGTCCCCCCCAAAGATCATCACGTCTTCGCTGCTGGATAAATATCTTTCCGCGATACTGGATCAAACCGACAACCCTAGACAAAACTGTGATTTTTTGTGGTATACCGGCAACCGGTCTTTTAGGGACTGTTCCCGCTCGAAGAGCAAGGCAGGCATTACAGAGTGGACATATTTTGCAATGTGGGGCTTTTGGTGTACAGACAAGCCCCCCAAAATCCATGATAGCCTGATTATACGCCCTTGCCCTTCCCGGCGGCAAAAGCGTATTGGCTATCCGTGCAATACGTTCTTTACATGTACGTTCTTTGAGAGGTTCCGCAATATTAAAAAGCCTTGTATAGACGCGATTAACATTGGCGTCTATTGTAGCAATATCATGATTACCCGCGACACTGGCAATAGCCGCAGCGGTATAGGGCCCGATCCCAGGAAGTTTAAGAAGAGTGGCATACTCACAAACCACCTCTCCCCCGTACTCGGCCACCATGATCTTTGCAGCCCGGTGAAGATTTCTGGCTCTGGCGTAGTATCCCAATCCCTCCCAAAGTTTAAGAATTTCCTGTTCTTTTGCCTCTGCCACCGCAGTAACATCAGGAAACCGTTTAATCCAGCGAAGAAAATAATCAACACCCCTATCCATCTGGGTCTGTTGCAGCATGATCTCAGAAATCCAGACATGGTACGGCTGGTAAGTCTTTCGCCAGGGGAGATCCCGCTTTGTTTTGCGAAACCACTGCAGGAGTGGTTCAACAATAGGCGAAGGTTCTTTAAATACTTCTTCGTCAATCATACAACTTTGCGTACAAGCTACATTTTTTTATACAGTTCAAGCGTTCGCTCACGGGTCATCAATGTGCGCCAATCAGACCCCAGGCAATTTTCCCAAAGCGGCTCAAGATTGAGTGCAGTGGTCACCATCAGATCCATTGCCTTATCATCCAGGTTAGCAGTGAGGTTTCTCGGCAGGCTGATATCATGTTTTTCCATCATCTGGCGAAATTCCTTAACCCCCTGCTGATAAAACTCATCAAGATAGTCAAATGCAATACAACAACCAATACCGTGATGAATGCCAAGCACATAAGAAAGGCCATAGGACAGTGCATGGCAGGCGCCCACCTGAGAATAAGCAATAGACATACCACCAAAATAGGATGCCATCATAAGTTTATCATCTTTTTCCGGATGGTCGTCGAGGAACACCTGGCGGCAGAGATCAAGGGATTTTTCACCATAAGATTTGCTGAATTCGTTTATATACGTACCTTCCAGTGACTCGACATCGTGAATAAAACAATCCATACCCGTATAAAACCACTGCTCTTTTGAGATTCCAGCAAGGAGTTCCGGGTCGAGCAGAATTTGATGGAATAGCGTATAATCAGAATTAATTCCAAGTTTTTTTACAGGCCCTGTAAGAATCGCCGTTCGTGAAATTTCGGCTCCGGTTCCGGCAAGAGTCGGTACAGCCACATGATAAACAGATGGATTTTGAATGAGATCCCATCCCTGATAATCTGCTGAAGATCCAGGATTATTAAGCATGAGGGAGATGGCCTTTGCGATATCAAGAGTAGAACCACCTCCTATGCCGACAATACCGTCCGGTTTTACCTCGTCATAATCCAGTATTTTCTGTACCAGTGCATCTATATAACTGGTTTTTGGTTCATCATCCACATTGACATGAAGAAGAAGATCCTTGCCCTGAACCGGCAACCTGCCTTCAAGCTCTTTTCCTGAGAAAACATCATCAATCACAAACACAAAAAAAGAATCAGGGTTCACCCTGTGGGGCAGGATCACATCCGCAAGCTGATTAAACGACCCTCTGCCAAACATGATATTTGGCACGATACTGAAATTTTTATACATAACTAATCCACTTTTTATTATTTTTAATGTTGCTTATATGCATTATAGGCGTTTTCCAGACCTGCCCGCAGGCTCATCAACGGCTTCCAGCCAAGACTATTGACCCTCGTTGTGTCCAGGAGTTTTTGTGGTGCACCGTCGGGTTGAGCAGAGTTATATACGGTTTCACCCTCGAAACCTACCAGCTCGGCAATGATCTCTGCCGTTTGTCTGATGGTTATATCTTCTCCAACTCCAATATTAAGAAAAGAGGGATTTTCTCCAATAAAATGCGACTGATCAATATTCATCACGTGGATACAGGCCGAGGCCATATCATCGACGTGAAGAAATTCACGCCTGGGAGAACCGGAACCCCAGAGAACCACTTCAGGCTGATGTTTTTTATTCAGAGTCTGTCCTGCCGGAGAATATCCGATAGCCCGACAAATATCTTCCGGAAGATCTCCATATCTGGACTCGTCAACAATAATCGCCGCGACATCCCCTTTCATGGCAAGCTTTGCCAAATGATATTTTCTGATCATGGCGGGAATCACATGACTGTTTTCAAGATGGTAGGTATCACCTGGGCCATAGAGATTTGTCGGCATAACAGACCTAAAAGAGGTTCCATACTGTCTGTTGTACGATTCGCACTGTTTTATTCCGGCAATTTTTGCTACAGCATAGGGCTCATTTGTCGGCTCAAGAACACCGGTAAGCAGGTAATCTTCACGCATCGGCTGGGGGGCCAGTTTTGGATAAATACATGAGCTGCCAAGAAACAACAACTTATCAACACCAGCCTTATACGACTGATGAATCACATTTGCCTGAATCATCAGGTTAATATAAATAAAATCGGCAGGGTAGGAGTTGTTTGCATGAATACCACCAACCATGGCTGCTGCAAGTACAACCCTGTCTATCTTTTCAGTTTTAAAAAACGTCTCCACTTCTGCCTGACTGGTAAGATCAAGCTCGTTATGTGTTTTGACAACTATATCTTTACAGGCCGTTGTCTCAAGCTGTCTGACTATTGCTGCTCCAACCATGCCCCGGTGACCGGCAACAAAGATATTTTCACCTTTGAAAACATGCTGAAATTCCATATTCCCATCCTTACTCATGATGATTGAGAACAGTGAATCCTTCACTTTTACACAATTCATCCCGTCTGGCATCTTCAAGGTCAAAACGCATCATTTCGGCGACAAGCTCTCCAAAGGATGTCTTAGGCACCCAGCCCAGTTCTTCACGTGCTTTTGTTGGATCACCTAAAAGAGTTTCAACTTCAGTTGGTCTGAAATATCTCGGATCAACCTGAACAATGGTCGAACCTTTTTTAATACTGTTTGCCCCTGAAGGTACACTCTCAACAATACCGACTTCCTCTTTATCTTTGCCTTCCCAGCGCAGGGTAACACCAAGTTCTGCAGCGGCTGCATTAACAAAATCTCTAACAGAGTGCTGTTCCCCCGTGGCAATAACGAAATCATCGGGCTTTTCCTGCTGTAGCATCAGCCATTGCATCTGCACATAATCTTTGGCATGCCCCCAATCACGTTTGGCATCGAGATTGCCAAGGAAAAGACACTCCTGCAGACCGAGAAATATCCTGGCAAGAGCGCGGGTAATCTTCCTGGTAACAAAGGTTTCACCCCTCAAGGGTGATTCATGGTTAAAAAGAATTCCATTGCAGGCATACATATCATACGCTTCCCGATAATTTACAACTATCCAGTAGGCGTACATTTTAGAAACAGCATATGGCGAACGTGGATAAAACGGAGTTTTTTCTGTCTGGGGGATTTCCTGGACTTTTCCAAAGAGTTCCGATGTCGACGCCTGATAAAACCGTGTCTTTTCCTTTAAGCCGAGAATACGGATCGCCTCGAGCACTCTGAGTGTTCCCAAAGCATCGGAGTTGGCAGTATATTCCGGCTCTTCAAAAGACACTGCGACATGGGACTGGGCGGCAAGATTGTAAATTTCATCGGGCTGAACCTTACCAATGATGTGAATAAGGCTCGAAGAATCAGTCATATCACCGTGGTGTAAGATAAAATTACGCTCTCCTATATGCGGATCCTGGTACAAATGATCAATCCTGTCAGTATTAAAAAGTGAAGCTCTTCTTTTTATTCCATGAACTTCATACCCTTTTTTCAGGAGGAACTCCGCGAGATAAGCACCATCCTGCCCTGTTATCCCTGTGATTAACGCCTTTTTCATATCTTTCATCCCACTCAGATTAAACAAACATTTTTATTGAACGGCCACGACCAATACCATAATAGGCAAGACCAAGTGCTTCAACACGGGCAGGGTCGTACAGGTTTCTGCCATCAAAAATAACCTTATCGCCTAATTCTTCCACCATGCCTTTGAAATTCGGCACTCTGAAACTTTTCCATTCCGTGACGATGACCAGCGCGTCTGAACCATGCAATGCAGCTTCTTTTGTCCCCATAAGTAACAGATCATCACGGGTTCCGTAAATACGTTGAGCTTCTTCCATTGCTTCAGGGTCATACGCCTGAACCTTGGCACCGGCTTCCCACAGGGACTCAAGCAAAACCCTGCTTGATGCTTCACGCATATCATCCGTATTAGGTTTAAAAGAAAGTCCCCATAAAGCGATGGTTTTTCCGGTAAGATTTCCTTTATAAAAAGACGACACATACTCAAACAGTTTTTCTTTCTGGCTGTAATTAACGTTTTCTACTGCCTGAAGAATTTTTGCCTCGTATCCCACAGCATTTGCAGAACGCTCCAGAGCCTGAACATCTTTTGGAAAACATGAGCCGCCATATCCACAACCAGGATAGATAAACTGGTAGCCGATCCGGGAATCAGAACCAATTCCCCTTCTCACCTGTTCAATATCTACGCCTAATTTTTCAGCCAGGTTTGACATTTCATTCATAAAAGATATCTTGGTCGCAAGCATACAGTTTGCTGCATACTTAGTGAATTCGGCACTGCGGACATCCATCACCATTATCTTGTCGCGATTTCGACTAAAAGGCTCATACAGTTCCCGCATTTTTCTTTCTGCTTCAGCACTTTCTGTTCCAATAATAATTCTCTCAGGCCGCATACAATCATCAAGAGCAGAACCTTCCTTAAGAAATTCAGGATTAGACACAACATGGACCAATGCATCACATTTTCTTTCTTTGAGAATTGCTAACATATGTTTTTTGACCTTATCAGCTGTACCAACCGGGACAGTAGATTTATCAATAATTATTTTCTCATCGCTCATATGTGAGGCAATTTTTCCGGCGACAGCCAATACATATTGCAGATCAGCGCTGCCGTCTTCATCAGGAGGAGTGCCAACTGCAATAAATTGAAGTTCCCCATGATTTATGCCTTTTTGTGCATCGGTGGTAAATTCAAGCCGTTTTTTTTCATAATTTGTGAGCACGAGATCAGACAATCCAGGCTCAAAAATTGGAATAACACCATTTTTCAATCCCTCGATCTTTTCCTCGTCGACATCGACACAACAGACGTTATGCCCAACATCGGCAAGAACAGCGGCCTGCACAAGACCAACATATCCAACTCCAAAAACAGTTACATTCATGATATCCTCAAAATTCACATTTACCGGGACTTTTAAAAAGTCCTGATTTTTTTTTCAACTCATCAAACAGGCGACAACAATAGTCATCAGCAAGCGATTTATCAAGCCTGCCTCCTTCACCGAAAAAAGAAATTCTTTATTGTTGTTTATAACCTCCAGAAATTAACGTCTTTACCCTCAACCTTATCATAATCAAGCATCGATTTAACATCTATCAGGCACCCACCTTTCTTAAGGGTGTCGGTTATTTCATCCACTGATTTTTCACAATACTCTTTGTGTGGAACAGCTATTATCAGAGCGCCAAGATCAACAAGATCTTCCCATTTACATAAGGGTATACCTGTAAATTTTTTCGCATCATCGCTGGAAACTTTAGGATCATGCACAAGGACGGAAATGCCAAACAGCTTCAATTCTTCGATAATGTCAACAACTCTGGAATTACGCAAATCGGGACAATCTTCCTTAAAGGTGAGACCAAGAACTCCAACCTTACTCGTCCGAATATCAATATTGGAGTTAAGAAGCATTTTTACCGTTTTTTCAACGATATATTTACCCATGCTGTCATTTATACGACGACCTGCAAGAATCACCTGAGGATTGTACCCCATGGATTCTGCCTTATGTGTAAGATAATACGGATCAACACCAATACAGTGTCCACCAACAAGACCTGGTCTAAAGGGCAGAAAATTCCATTTTGAGCCGGCAGCTTTAAGAACATTTAGGGTATCTATACCCATACGATCAAATATTATTGCCAGTTCATTAATAAGTGCAATATTCAAGTCTCGCTGAGTATTTTCAATGACTTTTGCTGCTTCCGCCTCTTTTATTGAAGACGTTGGATAAATGCCGGCATCAATAATTTCAGAATATAGTTCTGAAACTTTTTCAAGAGTTTGTTCCGTGTCACCAGACACAACTTTAACAATTTTTGTAAGAGTTCGTTCCTTGTCTCCAGGATTAATTCTTTCCGGAGAGTAGCCAACATGAAAACCCTCTTTCCACTGAAGACCTGAAACTTTTTCCAATATCGGAACACAAATTTCCTCAGTCACACCTGGATATACTGTGGACTCAAAGATAACAACTGAACCCTTTTTCATGAAAGATCCAACTGTCTCGGAAGCACTGATAACCGGGCCTAAATCTGGCTGTTTAGCGCTGTCTATGGGTGTAGGAACAGCCACTATGATATAATCAGCAGATGAAAGCTGATTAGCCTTTTCTGTGAATTCCAATTTATGAGCTGCCACAAAGTCTTCGTTATCAACCTCACCACTTGGGTCAATACCATTTCTGTAATTTACTATTGCATCGTGTTTAAGATCAAAGCCAATAGTAGAAAACTTTTTGCCAAACTCAATAGCAAGTGGAAGCCCTACATACCCAAGACCAACGACACCAATAACTCTATAATTTTTCATAATATTCTCGCTCTCGCTTTGTGCACTAGTTTATAAAACCAAAGTAAATAACCAGAAAATAGCAATTATTTTAAACTCAATTGGTTCATACAGCTACAAGGTACCTGTGCCCCAGATATGGGGTGTTAGTAATTTAAAGTATTTTTCAGCAGGATAAAGACCCATCGAACCTTTACAGAACAGGTGACGATCATTATTTTAAATAACATCCCTTTTCTACTTGACTCGACGAATACAATCAAGTACTTTGCCGCGGTCTTCAGGGAATGGTGATTGAGACATCGGCTTTGCAGCTGTCATTTCACATTAATTCACTGCGGATGAAAAGAGCATACATTTGCTATTGACAAGGTCTTTGTGATACACTAGAGTGTCGACCTTGTCGCGGAACTTAAACCGCCCAACAGCCTGTTTCGAACAGGGTGTTGCAAACGATCCTTGAAAACTGAATAACAACCATAAGCAAACGGGCCCAA
>CAMZKN010000079.1 GCA_947311315.1 uncultured Desulfobulbaceae bacterium
AAAGCTATGTATGGCCTTCCACTGGTTAAAGATTTTCGTAAGATGCTATGCGACGGTTAGAATGGACTTTACCAACACTTTTGGAGAAGTTACAAAAATCCCGAGATAACCTGAATGTTAAGGAGAGGACATGAATTATCCTATCTGGTATCTGCCGGAAACAGGTGGCGGCTTCCTCATCGCACTCATAGCTATCCTGCACGTTTTTGTCTCGCATTTTGCAGTCGGCGGTGGGCTCTATCTCATCTACGCCGAAAAAAAAGGCCTTGCGGAGAATAGCCGTGGCATTCTCGATTTCACCAAACGCCATGCACGGTTTTTTCTTCTGGTCACCATGGTCTTCGGTTCCATTACCGGTGTTGGTATCTGGTTTATCATTGCTCTTGTCAACCCGGCCGCAGCGTCACTTCTCATCCATAATTTTGTCTTCGGCTGGGCTGCAGAATGGGTTTTCTTTACAGTCGAGATTGCCGCTGCCTTTGTCTATTTCTATATGTTCGACAAAATGGACTCCAAAACCCATCTGCAGGTAGGCTGGCTCTATTTTATCAGTGCCTGGATGTCATTATTACTGATAAACGGTATTATCGGCATGATGCTCACCACCGGTACCTGGGCCACCAATCACAATTTCTGGGCTGGTTTTTTCAATCCTTCCTTTTGGCCATCGCTGTTTTTTCGCACCTTTGTTGCTCTTTTAATTGCCGGTTGCTACGGTTATCTCAGTGCTGCCTGTAGCAGAGAAGAAGCCGTGCGAATCAGTATGACCAGATTTTCCGGTAAATGGTCGCTGGCTGCTCTGATCGCTGCTGTTCCTTCCGGAATCTGGTATGTCTCCATCCTCCCAAATCAGGCACAGGATCTTGTCCTTGGCAAATCTCCAACCATCGCCTGGGTACTCCAGTGGGGTACAGCCGGTGTCGTACTGTTGCTTTTAATTACCCTGCTGGCTGGTATTGTAAGACCATCTTACAATCTCAAATCGGTGGCTCTGGTGTCAATGGTCTGCGGACTTGTAATCATCGGATCCTTTGAATGGACGCGGGAAGCGGCTCGTCGCCCCTATGTACTCAATGAGGTAATGTACTCCAACTCCATTTTGAAAACAGACGTAACGTCTCTTAAAAAAAACGGCTACCTGAGATCAGCCATATGGGTGAAAAACAGACAGATTACGTCTAATAACAAGAGTGCCGCCGGCAAAGAACTCTTTATCCACCAGTGTTACTCCTGTCACACCCTCGGCGGCAGCAACAACGACCTGCTCAAATTAACCCGGAACATGAGCTACACGGCTCTCAGCAAATATATTGGTAAAATTCATAAGATACGGTATTTCATGCCGCCTTTTACCGGAACTGATGAGGAGGCAAAGGCGCTGGCAACATATATTGTCGGCGACCTGCACGACAAAGAAATTATCGAAACCAGTGCAACAGGCAGTGATCAGATCAATGGCCAACAGGTTTTTGAGGACAACTGTTCCGCATGCCATGAAGCAGAAGACATCGCTCCTGCCCTGGAGGGTGAAAGTATAGAGTCTCTTCGATCTATTCTGCAAACCCTACCGGAAATATCCGAAGAGATGCCGCCCTTTGAAGGCAGTGCGGCCGAACGTGATGGCCTTGCCGATTACCTCAACAGTCTCAATGGAGGTGAATAATGGATCCCCTGCTCATTCCACATACGGATACCATTCCGGTTGCCTGGGGATGGTTTCAATTTTTGCTGCTGCTCACCTTTCCACTTCATATCATTGCCATGAACTGTATGCTCGGCGGTCTGATCCTCGGGGTTTTTCAACATATACGAGGTGGTGCACTGCAAAAACAGCTTGCCCATCGGATTGCTGTGGTTCTGCCCCTCATAATCGCCACAGTCGTTAATCTCGGAGTGGCCCCCTATCTGTTTTTACAGGTGCTTTACGGCCAGTTTCTCTACACCAGCTCGGTTCTAATGGCTCTGGCCTGGATTTTGATTATCCCCATCCTGATTGTCGCCTATTATGGTGCCTACTTTTATGATTTTCGCTTTGTTCAGCTTGGCAGAACCGGGATCTGGGTCGGAGTAATGGTATCCATTCTACTGCTTATTATTGGCTGGTTCTTCTCCACCAATATGCAACTGATGGTACTTCCAGAAAAATTTGGTGGCTACTTCAACCACATGAACGGCTCACTCCTGATCAGCGACCACCCCAGCCTTCTGCCCAGATACCTCCATATGGTTTGTGGAGCACTGGCCATCGGAGGATTATTTGTCGCACTGCTCGGACGTTTCAAAACCACACAAAATCCCGCCCTGACAAAGCACGCTCTTCGTTACGGCACGCAAAGTTTTATGATATTTACTATTATTAACATTCCTGTTGGCATATGGTATCTCATGTCTCTGCCTCAGGAGATGATGCGCCTGTTTCTGGGTGAGAACAGTGGTGCCAGCTTCGCTTTTGCCCTTTCTCTGATGCTGATAGTAGGTGGACTGACTGCAGCCCTGAGGCGAAAATTGTGGCTTACCATAGGCCACGCACTCGCTCTGGTGCTTGCCATGATCTTTATGCGCTCCTGGCTGCGTACGGGTTACCTTGCCACTCTCTTTTCTCTCGATCAACTACAGGTCGTACCACAATATTCACCAATGATATTCTTTTTTATAACGCTTGCCTTCGGTATCATCTGTCTGATCTGGCTCCTGCGTAAAACAACAAAAGTGATCCAATGATCAGTATCAAAAAAATAGGTGTCATAGGCCGCACATACAGGCATTTTAATCGATATCAGCGCATAATACGGATTCTCTTTAAATATGGCTTTGATGACCTTATCGAAAGCCTGCACATCGACCAGTATCTGGAAACCGGACTGAAACTGATCAACAAAAAACCCAGAGAGGAAATAGAAAAACAATCCCGCCCGGCACGCTTTCGCATGGCGCTCGAAGAGCTGGGGCCAACGTTTATTAAACTAGGCCAGGTGCTCTCTACCCGGCCGGATCTCATTCCACCTGAGTACTTGGTCGAACTTGCCGAACTACAGGATAACGTTCCCCCGTTCTCCTATGACGAGGTAGAAAAACTCTTTCTCTCAGAAACAGGAAAAATACCCCCAGAGTTGTTCCAGTCCTTTGATAAGCAACCCATTGCAGCTGCTTCAATTGGACAGGCGCACCGGGGTAAACTCTCTACCGGTGAGGAAGTCGTTGTCAAAGTTCAACGACCAAATCTTGAAAAAATCATCACCGTTGATCTGGAGATTATCGCCTATCTCGCATCCCTTATGGAACAATACCTGGAGGAACTCCAGGGGCACCAGCCATCGGCCATAGTCGAAGAATTTGCCCGCAGCCTGTCCCATGAAATTGATTATACGGTAGAACTGGCCAATATCCAGCGATTTACCAGACAATTTCAAGGCAATACAACCGTTCATGTTCCTCTTGTCTATCCGGATCTCAGTAGCGAACGTATTTTGACCATGGAATTCATTGATGGAATAAAGGCATCCAAGGCGGATCTTTTGCGTAGAAAAGGATACGACCTGCAATTGATCGCCGAACGCGGCACAAAGCTGGTCATGGAGCAGGTTTTTGTCCATGGTTTCTTCCATGGCGACCCCCATCCCGGCAATATCTTTATCCTGCCGGACAATGTTATCTGCTTTCTTGATTTTGGTATGATGGGTCGGCTCAGCCGCAGGGACAGAGAAGATTTTACCGACCTGATGCTCTCTATTGTTACAAAAAATGATCGGCGGATAACGGGTGGTGTCCTCTCGATTACGACCCAGTTCGGTGAAATCGATCACAACAGCCTCAGCCGTGATCTCGGTGACCTCCTCGAACGATATCTTTACCTGCCTCTCAAAGATCTCCATGCGGGCAAAGTATTGCAGGAACTTCTCGATCTTGTCCAGCGCCACAAACTCAGTATCAAACCAAATCTCTATTTAATGATAAAGGCCCTTTCCACAATCGAAGGTGTGGGCCTGGTGCTCGATCCGGATCTTGAACTTATCAAACTCGCTGAACCCTACATCAAGCGGGTAAAAACGGAACGCTTACGTCCCGGTCGCCTCGCTGAAGAAATTGGAGAAACTGGCAATGAATATTTAAAACTTATCCAGGAAGGCCCGGAGGAAGTCCGATCTATCCTGCGGCAGCTGCGTGCCGGAAAAATGAAACTTGAATTTGAGCACCGCGGTTTAACCGGGCTGGCCATGGCCCTCGATCGCATTTCCAACCGTATCGCCTTTGCTATTGTTCTGGCTGCTCAAATTATTGGCTCTTCCCTGATTATCCTTTCCGATATTCCACCCAAATGGCACGATATCCCCCTTATTGGGCTGGCGGGGTTTCTGGTGGCTGGAGTTATGGGATTTTGGTTACTGGTTTCTATCATCCGGCATGGCCGGATGTAAAAAAACCATTGCGGGGTCTCCTAAATCGTATCTGAAACCGATTTAAAAAACATTTTTACACCGGGGCTTTTCTCCTGGCGAAACCGGTACTCTCTGCGGCTCTCCTGACGAAAGCCCAACTGGAGAAAAAGATTTTCGAGACGGGGATTGGCCGTAAGAGAAATAAAACGGCGATACCCCGCCTCCTGCATTGTCCGGATAAAACTGTTCACCGTATATACCCCGACACGCTGGTTTCGAAAGCGGGTGGAAATGGCAAGAGCACCAATTTCCACGGTCTGTTCGTCCACTATCTTCTGCTCCACACAACCCACAACAATGCCGTCAATTGCCGTCACAAAAAATCTGAGCCGGTTTCTGTCCACATACTCTTTACTTCTCGACCTTAAAAAACCCGCCCGTTTATACATGGTAAGAATACGGCAGACAATAGCCACATCAGTATCACTCTTCACCTGACGAAATGTCTCGGTAAAGTTATTGGCCACCATGGTTCCAGTGCCTTCCACCGTAAACAGTTCGTGCTTAATGGTGTTTTTCCCGGCCGGCAGGATATGGACACGTTCACAAAAACCCGCCTCGATCCTCTCGCAGATCTGATTGATTGTACCCCTGAAATTCACATTGGCAATCAGGTCGCTGAAATCACCATGGGCCTGCCGCACCCGACTCGTGGTAATAGCATTAATTTTATTACCTTTTTTATCACTGAGGTAGCGTCGCTCAAGAAAAATTAGCTTATAAAGCGTATCGGGATGGTGCAGCACCGTCTGGTAAAACTCCACATCAGGAGAAATACGAATCAATCTGGTATCCGGCAGTCGCCGGGAGAGGTCTGAGAGAAGCTTCTGGTTGGCAAAACGGTTCGGCAAATTATGAAACAGCGTTGTAGCAATAGTATTTCGTGCCAGAAATTTAATATCAGCAACGATTTCTCTATAGTGATCACGCAGAATTCCCTCCCGGCAACCGATGGACACCCTTTGGCCGGCAAGATTTCCCGCATATTCTTTGAGATAGAGTTGTACCATGTCGATACTGAAAGGCTGATACCATAGTAAAAAAGTTTAACTCACTATAACGTGCATACCGCACAAAACCTTATCATACCACAAGTCACAGTGATTTAGCCCTGTTCTATTTGTAAAATCTGACGCATTAAACCATTACCGTGCGCTCTCGTATGAAGTTTCATTGTGATGCACTGCGGTGTGTCCATTCTTTTTTCGTGTTTTCTGCCATTTTTCAAGCTGATGTTTAAAGGGATATGAGATCATGCCATCCTGATCATGGTAATCGGTTGTGCCTGCGTTATTTTGCAGGTCAGTAAAATCGACCAGAAGGGGTTCCGATCTTTTTAAAAATTTAGTTACGAGTACCGGCCCGGCCCAGAGAATATACTGTTCATTGTATACAGCTTCTGTGCAGGTTGATTGCGGTGGCATAACAAGGGTACCACTCATATGATCAACGGCCATAACTTCCAGAGCCGTTTTTGCCCGTAATATTTCGTTATTGGCTATAAACCACTCCACTCTGGTGCGCACGGTGCCAAACACGTCTACTGTCACATAGACATCAATTTCCGCCTCGGATGGTGGCACAATATGGACGCCTGAAAGAAAGAGGTAAGTCTGCAGCAGGCCTGATAGATACTGCAGATCATCGGAGGATATTCTATCGGAGTTCTGGTATGCCCCCAGTCCTTTATACTGTATACCTACCTGGACTTCTCCGCCGGAACCTTTCTGGCTGGTCTCTTTTCGTTCCGGATACCCCAGCAGGGTGCTGGTTGTGCTGGTACCTGAAGTTGAAGATGATGAATTATTGGAGCTGGTGCCCGATGTTGAAGATGTTGAATCGCTTGAGCTGGTGCTGGAGACATTGTCTGTGTCAGTTGTTGAATAGCCATTTGTTCTTGAAGAAGTAGCGGTGGAAGATGTATATCGTTTAAAGAATGATTTTTCTGTAGTTACAGGAGACTGAAGATAATCACCACGTATCTGGGAAACAAGAGAAAACCGACCGCCAATTATATTACCGGCACCGGTATCACCAATGGCATTGACAAAAAGATTGACCTTTTTCCCACGTATTGCCGTAAGATCGATGTTTTTAATGGTCGCCCTGGTCGTTGCAGCGACCATCTCCTGCTCTATTGCAAAGCGCTTGCCTCCACCATGGCTTGGGATACCGGTAAGCGAACCACAACCGGAAAGAAACAGCAGTGTTAGCAGGACAAGGCCGTTGAGGAGCAGTATGACGGATGATCGATGACGCTTGCAGATGGCTCTTTTGAAATAATGCATAAAAATCTCATTTTAAAAAGTAAATTTACAGGAGGGTGGTTATCAGGGTTCACGCAGGCTTTCATCAAAAGCTCGAATGATGGGATAGAGGAAATAGGTGATAACAGAGCGTTTACCCACTTTAATCTCCGCACGCACCTTCATTCCCGGCATAAGCCGAAAACCATCGGGCACATCCCGAAGTTCTGTTGAGAGGAGCTGTATTCTTGTTCGATAGAAAGAAGCGGCAATTCCCCGCTTTTCCTGTTCCGAAATGTTCATTTTATCTGAACTGTCCGGTGCAGAAGCATCTTCACTTATGACCCTGACCTTGCCGGGCAGTGTATCATGGCGCTGGAATGGAAAGGCATCGAGTTTAATTCGCGCAGAATCCCCAACACGAATTCTGGCGATATCCTTTGATTGAACATCCACTTCAACTTCGATAGTGCTGTTCAGTGGTACAAGGATGAAAAAAGGTTCTGCCTGTTGAACAATGGAACCAACAGAGCGTTTTATCATTTTCAGCACAATGCCATGATCCGGAGCACGTAGAGAAACCAGCTCATGCAGTCTTTCTGCTTTATTGATTTCTTCTGTGATTTTCTCCAGTTCGTTGCGCAACTGTACTTCCTGCTCCATCAATTCACCATTGCGTTCTTCAACAAAGCGCTGCCACTCAGACCTGACCTGTTGCAGTTCCTTTTCAACAACCTCATTTTCAGCCAGAAGATTATCAATTTCATTGGCCGTAAAAAACCGGGCCTTTTGCGCCTCAAGCACCTTAAGCCGATACTCCATACCCTTTTGTGGCAATCTTGCGGTGGCTCCTTCGACATCACGCAGAAGCTTGAGCTGTCGTCCTTTTCCCTGACGTCTGATCTGATTGAGTGAGAGTTTTGATTGCAATGCCGCAATCTTATCATCGTGCATCTGTCTGTTGCTTTTCAGCACAATTCTTCGTTGACGAAAGATCTGTTCCTGCAGTTTGCCGTCTTCGCCTTCCTCTATTCTTGGCGAAAATGGCTTGGCTTGCAATTCCGCCTGCACACGTCTGATCTGTGCAGCAAGCGTTAATCGTTGTCTGGTGAGTTGGCTCAAATCAGCGCTTGCAAAGGTGGAGTCAAGAGTTGCCAGCAGTTGGTTCTTTTCCACGATATCTCCAACCCGTACTTTGATCGAGCGGACAACTGCAGTATTGAGTGGTTGAACAACGATGGTGGGGGATGTAGTAATCAGTTTTCCTGTTGCAACAACGATGCGATCCACCTTGAATACTATTGCCCCAACCAGCGTTAAAATAAGGCTGGCCAGAATAAGATAGAGAACCCAGCGGACAGTGCCTGGCACAGGGCGCTCCTCTATTTCCACCGCATCGGGCTGATATTCAAGAACTTCTTTTGGGACTTTGTTGTGATTGTTTTGCATAATAGTTACGTTTATTGCTATATCATCATCTGTTGTTGCCAGAGAGTCTTGTAAAGGGCACAATTTTTGAGAAGCTGCTCATGGGGACCATGGCCCACCAGTGCGCCATCCTGCAAGACAATGATACTATCTGCATCTTTGAGCATTGAAAGTCTGTGTGATACGATTATGACCGTGCGGTTTTTCGCAATTTCAATCAGGTTTTCACGTACTATCCTTTCGCTTTCCGGGTCAAGTGAGCTTGTGGCTTCATCGAGGATGAGTATGTCCGGCCGGCTCAAAAGTGCCCTGGCAATGGCGAGTCGCTGTCGTTGTCCGCCGGATAAATTGCTTGCACCTTCTTCAAGCATCGTATCGTAGCCCTGGGGCAGTTTAACGATAAACTCATCGGCTCCTGCAAGTGTTGCCGTCTGAATGATCCGTTCACGGGAGGTGCCTGACTGACCTGCGAGAATATTGTCTGCAACCGTTGCCCGAAAGAGAAAACTCTCCTGCAGCACCACTCCCGTATTTTGTCGCAGATGTGCTGTATCCAGTTCGTTCAGGTAGCAGTTATTTATCCTTATGGTGCCGGTGCTGGGGAAATACATCTTTTGCAGCATACGTGTAAGGGTCGTCTTGCCGGAGCCGCTGGGGCCAACTACGCCAAGCGTACTGCCGGCAGGGATGGTCAATGATATTTCCTGCAGTGCATTGGGCAGATCCGGCCCATAACGAAAACTCACCCTGTCCAGAACAATATCTCCGTTGAGTGAAGGACGGGTGCCGTGTCGATCTGCGCCCCATTCCGGTTTGGCATTCATCACCACCCCGAGTTTTTCAACGGAGAGTGCGGCCTCCTGATACTGATGAACGAGGCCAACCAGTCGCACCAATGGCGAAGTAACCCGTCCGGCCAGCATCTGAAAAGCGATCAGAGCGCCAACTGTCATTTCACCGCTGAATACCTGTTTGGCACCGACCCATATCAATAAAACTGTCATTAAACGTTCGAGCAGTTGTGTAATTGATTTGGCAGTTATGGAAATCTTTCCCACCCGAAACTGCATACTGACCGCCCGTGCCACCTTGTTTTCCCATTGATTTCGAAGGAGCGGCTCAATAGCCATCGCTTTAACGGTCGGCATACCATTGATTGTTTCAACCAGCATTGCCTGCCGGTTGCCCTCGGCATCATACAGTGCATTCAAACGTCGTTTAAATGGCGCAATCAGGATAAGCATTACTGCAGCAATTAATCCTGTAACGACCAGGACAATACTGGTCAGCTTGATACTGTAGAAAAACAAAAAGGGAAGAAAGATAAAGAGAGACGTCGTCTCCAGCATTGTCAGAAAAACACTGCCGGTAAGGAAGCCACGGATATTGGCGGTCTGCTGCATATGTTTTGCGAGAACACCGGCTGTGACCCGTTCAAAAAAATCCAGCGGCAACTGCAGCATATGACGAAATGTTTTACCTGTTACCCGCAAATCAATCTTGTTTGTAGCATGAAGCAACAGATAGTCACGTAAAAAATCCAGAAGTCCATTGACTATCAGCATCACCGTCATGCCAATGCCAAGCACCTGTAAAGTGGTAAAGGCCTGATTCACCAATACCTTGTCGATGACAATCTGAAAGAATATTGGGGTGATCAGGGCAATTGCACTGATAAACAGGACAGCCAGACCTACATCGATAAAGGCGGTTTTCTGGCGGAGAATTTCCGGGATGAACCAGCGGAGACTAAAAGGCTGCGTCTCGTCTGTCAGTTTGTATACCCGTTTAAGGACGAAAATATCGCCATCCCAGAGCGATTCAAATTCCTGTCTGCCAAAACGCAGATGTCCACCGCCACTGCCGGAGAGCGGATCGTAACAGCCGATGGTGGTTTCCTGCCCGGGATCGTCCTTACCTATTACGCCAACTACAACGACATGTCTTCCAGAGCGCAACCTCGCTATTGCCGGATATCCCTTTTTCAGATTAAGAAGCTCATCCCAACGAAGGTGCAGCAGTTTGCTTTTCAGGCCAAGATCCTTGCCTATACGCAGCAATGTATCTGTGGGGATTTCTTCATTGCCAAGACTATATTCATGGCGCAGGCGATTCTGCGTTAGTTCTATTTTGTGTTCACGGGCAACGATTGCAAAGCAGACAAGTGCGGTATTTATTTTTTCAAATCGGAGAATACCGCCTGTCCAGATTTGACTGAATTGAGCCAGCGATATTTGCTCCTTCTCCGGGGATTCAGCGGAAGAAGGTAGTACCGTTGCAACAGTGATTACTTTGCCGCTGTCTCCTTTTTCAAGCTCTGTAATTACCAGACAATTGCCGTCCTGTAATTCCGCCACCACCGGCAGCAGAGGTATCAGATCACCAAACTTCTCCTCGGGCGGGTGAAAGGCGGTTGTTTGCAATCCCTGCATTCGAGCAACCTGGACGATATTTTCCAGGAGCTTCTTTTTGTCTTTTTCTTTAAGATTTTCCCCTTCATCACTTAGGGCAGAAATAAAACCCTCCTGTCCTGCATGTTTCGCCAAATAGCGACAGCAGGCCAGAAGGCTGTGATGGTTGCCGGGGATTTCCTCTTCTTCCCGTTCTATTTTCACGTTCATTATGATGCGATGATGAAATCACTTGCTGAAAGCTCAGGTTTGGAAATGAGTTTGGCAAACTCAACAGCGACTCCCCCACCACTTCCGTCAGCATCATATAAAAGTGCTCCAGAGGTCGTATTGTAAAGAACATAGTCGTTTTCATCGGCAGCAAGGCCGGAACTACTTGCCTTGAAGTTTGCCTCCGAAAGGATTCCTTCAACTGTTAATTGAGTAAAGATACTGTTATTTAATAGTATTTTATCTTCATTTACACTGAAATCGGAGATTGAATCTCTATTAGTGCTTGAATTCAATACGGTGTCGAAAACGAAAGTGTCAGCGCCTTCTTCTCCAAAAAGAGTATCTTTGCCTTCACCGCCATACAAGGTGTCGTTACCTGCTCCGCCTCGCATCCAGTCATTGCCAGCCTCACCAAAGAGCAGGTCATCTCCACCATTACCGTAGATGGCGTTGTTTTCATTATTACCTGTGAGTGAGTCGTTGAGCTGTGAACCTCCAAGGTTTTCAATGGATGTGAAAGTATCGCCTTCGGCTTCTCCACCTGTTGCTGCACCCGTGGTTAGATTTACATTTACTGCACTTTCTGAATATCTGTAATCGGCCTTGTCTTTCCCTTCACCACCATTGAGGATATCAGCGCCAACACCGCCAATCAGCGTGTCATTGTCTGCACCACCATTAAGCGTATCATTTCCGGCGC
>CAMZKN010000080.1 GCA_947311315.1 uncultured Desulfobulbaceae bacterium
ACAACAAAACACAAAAACAACTCACTTCAATAAAAGCTATGTATGGCCTTCCACTGGTTAAAGATTTTCGTAAGATGCTATGCGACGGTTAGAATGGACTTTACCAACACTTTTGGAGAAGTTACTTTTCTTCCCGACGTAGCACTGTTTGTGATTTGTTGTATGCTCTTCTTACTTTATCTAATGCTTTTTGAAGAGTTTCTGGGTCAGTTTCGTTGGATACTGCAAGTTGAGCAAATCCAATACTCGCTTTTACTAAACTGAATGTGGGGCTATAAATTGTAGGTTGTTTAATAGTCCACACATCCCCTGACCTTTTAACTATTTGGTTTTATCGGGTATTCAGAGCTGGATGTTTGTCATAAAGTTACAAGAAAACTCTATAATCAACCTCAAGAACTTTGGATATTTTTTTTGCAGTCTTTTTGCCAATTGGACGTTTCCCGTTTTCCATTTCAGAAATATGGCGACGTGGAATTTTTGTGATCTCAGATAATGCTTCTTGAGTAAAATTGTTTTTATGTCTTGCAGCAACCAGGCATGTACCTGGCTCGTTAGAAGAAAATTCGGGGAGAGCATCACGCCACTGTGTGGAATCATTTTTTTCAGCATTCATAAAACCGAGAGCCTTGAGCACAATGATAGCTTTACGCTCATTCTCTTTTGGCCCCTCAAAAAATTTATCTATCCTTTAATTTTACTCCGACCCTTTAATTCTACTGTAATTCTACTGTAATCCTAGTACTTGTTTGGTTTTTATGTGTTATTTAACAAAATATTTTAGTGCTTTGGCCGAGTTTGAGGAGCCCATTCTAGAAAGTATTTTTTTTAGTGTAGTTGGATTCTGATCGTTGACAATGTTTTTTGATATTGCCTGAATAGTTTCCAAAGTATTCAGGCTCCTCATACGATAAACTACTTGAGATAATTGAGTGATAGTAATTTTATGTTCAGTACCTTTGTAAGTTGATATAAGAAAATCTCTTGAATTTGAAGACCCAAGGTTGGAGATAGAAGCCTTAACCATTTCAAAAACACTCTCGTCTGAGGTTTTACTAGAAATTGGGACATTAATTAATTTAAATTTCTTATCTTTTTCTTGGGTATATAATATTCTCAATTGAGACAGTTCTTGTTTTGCTAACTTCAGTTCCTGTTTAATATAGTTGATCTCTTGAGATTTTTTTGGGTCTTTCTTGTTACTATTGATAGAATTTTCTAAACCTTCATTTCTTACTTTTAGAAGTTCAACTTTTTTCTCTAGAGTTTGTTTGGCCAGATGCTCTGAAAAATACTTTTCTTCCCAGTTTTTAGAGATAAGGATGCTTAAATTCTCCTTTAAGTCAGCGGATCTCAACTCAACCTGTCTGCGCATTACTTGTTCTTCGTGATATCTCTCTGAGAAATCTACTTGTTTGGTAATTTCATTTTCTAATCTCAATATATTTTCATCTTTTAGACATAAAATTGTGTTGTTAAAATATATAGCAACGGTACCAATAACACCACAAATAGTGAAACACATTGAAAACCCTTTAATGAAAGGCGAACTCCATTCTCTCATTTTTTACCTCGAATGTTTTTTTATAGCCATCGGCCCGAGCTGGTTACCATTCAGCACGAACCGATGCTGTCACGCGCGCAGCGAAGCTGCATCTTTTTTATCTGTTCAATTCGACAGAAAGAGCTATTTATCAGTATTTTAAACTATTCTAACCTTTTCCCTAACAAAAATAATTTTACATGTTATTTTACTTATCCCTTATTCATTGAATTTGCAACAGAAATTCCCTCTGCGACTATTTGCCTGCTCCAACCTATTGTCATATCAGCCATGAACTGTCAAAAATACAATTACGTTCTCACACCTAGTCATTCCCGAATTCTTTTGTCGGGAATCCAGGTATTTCTGCCGGAAATACTAGATTCCCGGCTGCGCGGGAATGACGGCTGGCCCAACGTCATTCTATGGCTAACACAACACTATTGATAGTTTGAGCAGAAAGAAACCCTGTTTAAGCCAAGCTCACAAGCCTAAGTACAAGGTTTCCTGCAACCTGTTTACGATAGTCACCACTGGCGCGCAGATCACTTATTGGTATGACTGCCTGTCTGGCCAAATTCGCTGCATTTTCAAGCATTGCAAGAGTAAGTGGTTGCCCCAGAAGAGATTGTTCAACCTTTTGGCTTTCAATAATTGTAGGGCCTACACTCCCCCAGGCAAATCTGGCTTTTTGGACAATATTTTTCTCAGTGTGAATAAGGGCTGCGAAGCTGACAATGGAAATTGCGAGTGCCTTGCGCTGTCCAACCTTTTCAAAATGGTGGATATTGAAGTGATCAGAAACCGGAACACGGATTGAGTGAAGAATTTCACCATCCTGTAATACTGTTTTCCCAGGGCCGGTTATAAAAGAATGAACAGGGAGTATCCGTTCGCTCTTCCTGGACTTCAGCACAACTTCAGCACATAAAACAAAGAGTGCGGGCAAGGTATCGCCTGCCGGTTAACCCGTGCATATATTGCCTCCAATAGTTCCCATATTGCGGATAAGCGGAGAGCCAAGTTCACCGATAGCACTGTGCAGTACTGCGAGTTGACTGGTAATTACTGAGCTTTCAAGAAGGTTTGTAAGAGAGGTCGCAGCTCCTATAGTGATATATCCATCACGCTGTTTAATGGTATTCAGTTCAGAAATATTTTCCAAGCAGATTATAGTTGCTGCTTTTCCATATCCTGCTCGCAAAAAAACAAGTAGATCCGTGCCCCCTGCCATGATTTTTGCGTTGGGATGTGCATCGAAGTCCATCCAAAGTGCAGCAAGTGATTCAGGAAGGAGAAAAGACGTTTTCATTTTCATTTTTTACCCTCCCGCATCAGAAGTGCTGCATCTTCCACCGCATCAACAACTTTATGATAGCCTGTACACCTACAGAGGTGACCGGACATTTTCTTTCGGATCATTGCCCGATCCGGATTTTTCTCCTGGCGAAGAAGTTCTGCTCCACTCATTACCATGCCGGGAGTACAGTAACCGCACTGTACAGCCCCACGCCTGGCAAAGGATTGCTGAATCTGGTGTGAGTCGTCCTCTCCCAGGCCTTCGGTTGTTGTCACTTCCCTGCCCTGCAACTGGGCAGCCACCATAAGGCAGGAGAGTTTGGTCACGCCATCAATCCATACTGCGCAGGCACCACATTCACCGGAGCCACAACCTTCTTTAGGGCCGGTAAGAGCAAAATGTTCACGCAACAGATCAACTACCCTGGTGGCACCGGGAACATCAACCTGAACAGGCTGACCATTAAGTATAAATTCAATCTTCATGGCCTGCCTGCTCCTTGTTTTTGTAATGCTTCCAGTATTCGCTGGGGCGTAAAAGGAGCACGATTAACAGAAATACCCGAATGAATGAGAGCTGCGGCCACCGCCGGAAGTGGGCCGTTCAATGTGACTTCGCCCAAACCCTTCATACCAAATGGGCCTGAATGTTCTATTGTCTCCACCGCATTGGATTCGATATCCGGGATATCCATCGAAGACGGGAGTATGTATGTGGAAAAATCTTTGGTTAAAATGGTGCCATCGCGGGTCGAAAGATCTTCAAAAAGAGCATATCCAAGCCCCTGGGCAATGGCACCCTGAACCTGCTGTTCATAGTTTTGAGGATTGAGCACACGCCCTGCATCAGTAAAAGCGAGATAACCATCCACCGTAATCTGACCGGTAAGTTCATCCACTTCAAGACGAACCAGATGGGCACCATAGAGATAAATCAGGTGCGGAAATCCGAGCCTAAATGCTTCACCGCCCTTTGGCATTTCAGGAGTGGTTGGCATCAGGGATTCTCCCATACACAGTCGATCATCCGGTTGCATTATTTCGGCCAGAGCTGCAAGGGATATATCCTGACCGGTTGTGAGATGGCGTACCCCTCCGGGAACCATGGCAAAGGCAGAGATATCATCTTGCAAAAGCATCAGGGCTGCGCGATTGTACAATGTATGTCGCAAGGCCTCACAGGCTTTTACAAGGGCGTTTCCATAGCATAAAAACTGCGCATACACCTGTGCAGCGACGTGTAAACTGTGGTGCATTCCTGGCCCAGGCAGCTCTTGTTTTCCATAACTCATGATCTTTTACTCTCAACAAACATTCTTCTATGCCTGTTGGCCCCCTTTATATCTTTTCTGGTAAGCACAGCGATGACACCATCTATTGCCCTTGCACTCTCTGTTTTAATAGATTTAATTAATCCGTGGGTAACTCGAGGCCTATATGCCCCGGCCCAGAGCATATTTTCAGGGTAATCAAGTGTATAATAATGACTACTTGATCCATCAGGGAAAAAATAACAATAGAGGGAAAGAGGCATATCGACATGACTAAACCCTGTGCGGTTATTCTTGCCGCCGGACTCTCGGTACGAATGGGCAGTAATAAACTCTTATTGCCACTTGGTCATTCGACGGTACTAAAACAATTTCTACACCGTTTTCCTTTTGATCTTTTTGGAAAAGTGATTGTGGTCTATTCAAAAAGCAGCGTAGCAAAAGAGGCAGAACAGTTTCCTGTAGAGTTATGCAAGAATCAGTCTCCTGAAACGGGACAAAGTCACTCAATTCAGTTAGGATTAAAAGCCTGCCGTACAAAAAATGCTGTTATGTTTTTAGTGGCAGACCAGCCCCTTTTACAGCCACCAACTATAGAAAAACTTATCCGTATCTCCCAAAAGAATCCGGGGCATATTGTTTTGCCGGAGGTAAACGGTACTCCCCGAAATCCTGTTGTTTTCCCACCGGAATTCCACGACGAAATAAATATATTACAAGGTGATTGCGGAGGACGTGAAGTACTAAAGAATAATCCCGGAAAAATAGTACGACAATCTTTTCACAATGCCGATGAATTTTTGGATATTGATACAGATGAGATGTACCGCCGGGTTGTCAATCTATGGAAGTAATTTTATCATAACTACTATTGGGTCGAAAAAATGGATACCAAATGCACAGAGTTTTTAGCAGAGTGTGTGCGAACAAATAAACCGGTTGCGCTTCTGATGGTTATCAAAAACAAAGGTTCTTCGCCGGGTAAAACCGGAGCAATGATGGCGGTAAAAGACGCCAATACCATTGCTGGCACAATTGGAGGAGGCAACCTTGAAATTCAGGCAATAAAGAGTGCTCTTATCTGCCTTGCCAAAGGTGAAAACAAAGAAATCCATTATACTGCGGATGATCAGGATGACCACGATGATCAGAGTATGCGCTGCGGAGGTGATATTAGAATATTTATCAAAACGTTCCAACCTAAATCACAACTGATACTGGTTGGGGCAGGTCATATAAGTCTCGAATTGTATGAACTTGGTATTCAGCAGGATTTTCGCCTTACTGTTGTTGATGACAGAGCCGAACTGGTTTCCGAAGAAAGGTTCCCGTTGGCTCAACGGATTTTAGCAAATGACATACCGGAGGCTTTACACAAACTCTCCATAGATGAAAATTGCTTTATCTCCATAGCCACACGTTCGCACGACATTGACCGCCTTGCTCTTGAAGCAGCAGTACATTCCGACGCCACATATGTCGGTATGATTGGCAGTACAAGTAAGATAAAGGGGACTTTTCGCTACCTGTTGGATCAGGGCGTTACAAAAGAGAAAATTTCACAGATATACGCTCCTATGGGCCTTAACATAGCTTCGAGAAAGCCCAAAGAGATTGGTATAAGTATACTGAGTGAGATACTGCTGGTGAAAAATATTCAGGTAGATTGATGATATTTTTTCGAACAAAGTGAAAGATCCGCTTCCTTTCCATGAAAACGGATCTTTATTTTTAACCTGCAATAACTATCATTAACCCAACTTTAAAATCGTAAAATAAAAAATTGTGTGTTTACTGATAGTTACTGAGTATCCAGTTTGCAGTTTGGCACTAAATCTATATCTACAAAAGAATATTTATGCATATGATACTTCATTTTTGATTTAAGTTCTCTTATTGATTGAGCATTTGCATATAT
>CAMZKN010000081.1 GCA_947311315.1 uncultured Desulfobulbaceae bacterium
TGCAATATTGGCAGATTTACTGACATTTGATTTATTTAAAACCTGACCGGTTTTGCCAATAGTGGAATTTTTAACACTGATAGAGCCCATACTCGCTTTATTGTTCTTGCCGATAGCGATATTAGCTGATTTATCAACTTTGCTCTTATTGGTGATTTTGCCATCAATCTTTGATGCTGTCCAGCCGGTGGAAACATTCATGCTCATGGCTACAGCCAGTCCAATAGCGCTAATAAAAAGTTTCTTTTTCATAATTTGCCCCTCATTTCATTTTTTGGTCTTCATCTCATTAGCCAGGTACTTTCCCGCTCAATGAGCCTGTCTTTGCTTATATGTCCCGAGGTATCAACAAAAGGTTCATTATTTTTTCCAACAAATTTAAAAAAAATCTATTACGGTGAAAATACAGCCAATTATTTCTCATATCACACATCTCGAAATCTTTGCCTACCACTTTTTCAGCAATTGCTGCGTATCAGCTAACAAAGGTGGTTCATTTTTTCCTCTTTATTCTTAATGTACTTACTAACGTCAAAAATAAATGTGGATTTGCATCTTTTTTCATTTATTGGTCTTATTGTAACTGCTCACAGGCCCCATCTTCGCACGGTCACATTTGCCGGTATAGAGGGGCTATAACGGGCAAATGCGCCTGCACGAATATGGTGCACCTGTGAACAGTTTCAGTTCAGAGGTTATAAAACTCCGTGAGTAGTCACGTCTTATAAATGTATTCTTTTTGAACCTTTTCCTAGATTGCAGAGACATATGAATAAGAAGCATGAGCTCTTACAAGAAAAGCGTTTGGTGACGCGGGTGGCAGAAGGCGATGCCTCTGCATTCCGACAACTCTACGATGTGTCCTTTGGTAAAGTCTCCCGTTATGTGCACAAGATGGTAAATGATGACAGTCTAGCGGACGATATCCTCACTCAGACGTACACGGTAGCATGGCAAAAGAGCGCCAGCTTCAAAGGAACAGGGAAAATTACCACGTGGTTGATCGGCATTGCTCGAAATATTGCGTTTCGGGAGTTTAAGAAGATTAAAAAATACGTACCTTTTGAAGAGGAGTACAGTGGTGCAGATACAGAGAGTCAGTTTCAGGTTGAGGTTAAATCGACAAATGCGGCCCTGAAAATGGCTCTGCAAACACTAAAAGTGAAACATCGAGAGATTCTTGAGTTGGTTTTTTACCAGGATTTCACTTATGTGGAAGTTGCAGAGCTGATAAAAGTACCAGTAAACACTGTTAAAACCAGGGTTTTTTACGCTAAACAGGCACTCAAAGACGTGCTGGAAAAACAAAATATAACAAGCCATGACTTATAAAGACAATAAAATATCGGATTTGATTCCCGATTACTGCAATAATCGGCTGGATACACATGATAAGGCTGATTTTGAAAAACGCCTCCAGGATGATCGTGAACTGTTGAAAGAGTACAACGATTTTCGAGGATTTCAAACACTGTATCGCCAGGTCGACTCTACCGAGCCAACGCCGTCAGATGCGATCTTTGATCAGATATCCAGTAATATCAGCGCCCGGCAAACGGTGAAGCAGAAAGCACCCGTACAATCCAGTCCGCTCGGTGAATCCATACGTTCCTACTGGCAGCAGTTTCGCGAATTCATGACTGTACCGTGGATGCTGGCTGCTGCGCAGGCTGTAGTAATTGTACTTCTGCTCATGCCGGCAACTCAGCAAAATACATACTCAACTTTGAGTGCTACACAAGACACTATTGCTAGTGAAAAAATCGGCATAAACGTGGTTTTTCAACCAAATGCTCTGGAGTCTGATATTCGCAGCCTGTTACACAAAATCCAGGGATCAATCAGTAATGGCCCCAGTACAGAAGGGCGTTATCTGGTCAACATCAACACTCAGACCGATCTTGATACAACTATGCAGACATTAAAACAGTCGAAAATTGTGTTATTTGCAGAACCGGTTTTTTAATGCCTTACTCCATAAAACTTGTAAATAAAAGCAAGAGAATAAATATATACTTTTACCCCACTTGGTGAGACCCTATGGTAATCGGCTCCAGCACCGGACCAATCATCAGAGCAGCAAAACTGTGGATTTCTCTGCTCTTTTGCCTCACCATGTCCACGAATGTATTTGCGGAATCCCGCGTCCAGGGCAGTATCATCAACACTCCAGCAAAAATTACACATAGTACCAATCTTGCGACAGGTAGCGAAAATAAGGCCAGGCAATTTTCTATTGCACTGAAAAATACAAAAATGAGCGGTACTGTTATCAGCAGAGGGCAAAGCAAAAATACTGTGAACATTGCTGCTGGGAAGAAAAATGTAGCCAACCAGGGTTCAATATCCATATCCCGTGGAAGTGTCAAAGGGTCTGTCTTGAATAACACCACTGCAAAATCAACGAGCAACATGGCGGTGGGCAGCCGAAATCAGGCAAATCAATCAGCAATTATCATGAAAAATTCCAACATGCGGGGAAAGTTGCTCAATTCCTCTTCCGGAAATTCAAAAACAAATATCGCAGTCGGTAATAACAATAGTAGTGACCAAGAAAGCATTCGAATAGAAAGCAGCAGGATTCGCGGCACTGTAATGAACAGATCCACAATGCAGAAAAGTAGTAATATTGCCACTGGAAACCGCAATTCAGCAGCTCAAGCGGCAATCGTCACGGGTGGGGTGCAATTACGTGGTACAATCGTTAATAATGCTACAGGCAGAGACGCCACTAACACTGCTGCCGGTTACAAAAATGAAGCAAATCAATCGTCCATTATCGTTGATGGAAGTCAAGCCACAACAATGGATCGTGATACTTTTAAGGCAGGTTCAAACAATACCCTGCAAACGGGCAACCTGCTTCCCATCGCCAGGATCAGATCAAAGGAACTGAAAACTGCTCAACACGTAACCGGTCAGATTATTTTTCTCATTGATAATAACAAGACAGGTCTTCTCAGCCTCGACCGTGTTGCCCGAAAATATCGTCTCAAGATCGGTGAGCAAACAGTCCTGAAATCGCTCAACCGCATTATGGTTGTTTCTTCTGTCGCCAGGGACGCGGAAGAAATTGCTGAAGCCTTGAACAATGAATCCGGAGTATATAATCCTCAGCCCAATTATGTTTTTGCAACAATGGGCCCCAAAGACCCACTAAGCCCAATGCAAAATCTGGTTTCTCTACTCGATCTGGAGAAAGTGCACCGCACGGTCAGTGGAAAAAATATCACCGTGGCTGTTATTGACACCGGAGTTGAGGTAGAACACCAGGATCTACGCTCCCGTATCATTGGACACCAAAACTTCATATCGGACAGCACGTATCAGGGGGAAATACACGGTACAGCAGTAGCCGGAATCATCGGTGCCAGCATAAATGAATATGGTATTGTCGGTATTGCTCCGAATGTATCTTTACTGGCATTACGGGCCTGCCGTCAGGTAAGTAAAAAATCACCCATTGGAGAATGCTTTTCGACGTCTCTTGCCAAGTCACTGGATGCCGCCATCACAGCCAAAGTGGATCTGGTTAATTTAAGCCTTGGAGCACAGGTCAACGATATCCTGCTGGGTATGATGATTGATAGCGGTCATGAAAAAGGAATTGTTTTTACGGCACCGGTTGGCAATGATCCGGCAGCAGCAACTATTGCCTTTCCCGCTTCGCATAACAGGGTGATCAGTGTTGCGGGTCTGGATGAACAAGGCAATCCCCTACCTAACAAGCAACTGGCAGCCATGGCAGATGCTGTGGCACCAGCAACACACCTTTTTGTTACAACACCTGGCAACAGCTATAATTTTATAGACGGCACATCTCTGGCAAGCGGTTCAATTGCAGGTATTATTGCTCTCTCCATGGAGAAAAGTAATAAACAGAACTCGCTGTCCTGCCTGCCACGCTTCAACGGTGCTGTTCCATGGCCCAAACAAGTCTTTTCGTGCATTGGTCTATAATCAAACCAGCCTCTGTGTCAAAATAGTTTTCGCTTTTACGGTGACACCCCGGATGAGCTGAAGCCTGTGATGCTGAATATTGCCAGGATGCAGGCTAAGACTTTTGCTTTACAGCGCGGGGTTAACGTATGACCGAATCATGCAACAACCAGCGTACAGCCCAGAGCTTTGGTAACCTTGCTGATGGTGGCAAACTGCGGTTTTCCGCCATCGGCCAGGGACTTGTACAGGCTGGCTCTGCTCACCCCTGCTTTTTTGGCGACTTCCGTCATGCCAAGTCGGGGTTTATGAGGAGTTTTTATGGCTAAAAAAAAATATCAACAAAAAAAACAGATTGGGTTATTTGAAGAATTAATTCCTAATTGTCCATGTTGTGGTGGAACTGGTTTTTTTGTTCCTGCGGGCATATCAACTCTTGGTGATGGGTGTCAGCTCGAAAAAATGGTTTGTGATAAATGTACGTTTGAGACAACTCCTGTTGTGCTGGGCCGGAGAGACGGATTAGTTGACCGGTGGATAAAGGGAGTTCCTTTGTTTGTCCGTGATATTAATCGTGGTCGTAGTCTGACTGCTGATGAGTATTGATCCTTTTTCCACCCGCCTCGGTGGCCACAATCGCCAGTAATTCGTACCATGGGGTCTGCTGGATATTTGTTAGCAAGCTAACGTGATGATAACCGGTTCATCCGGTGCACTATCTTGTTGACTAACGCTAAGCAACCCTATGTGTCAGAGTAGTTTTCGCTTTACCGGTCAATCCCTTTCTGCTTCGATTGTGCTTATAGGGTTTTATTCCCCCCAAAATGAACCTTTTGTTGATTCCAGGGGACATATTGATAAGAGGCGGGTGCATCAATTTCCTTTACTCACCGCCACACAATATGGAGGTCACCATGCAAAACTTCTTACCACCCAGAGAAAGTACACAACGGCGAACATTAATATCAGTATGCTGTATATGTCAGAGGCAACGAACATCGAGTGATACCTGGGAACCTTTTACCATCTCTGAAGACGACAGAGAAATAAACTTAACCCATGATTTTTGTCCTAGTTGCATTCGGGAGCATTTTCCTAATATCAGTTAGAAAGTAGACAAGATACTGATCTGCAATGTCAAATCAGAGAGGATTGAGGCGTAACTGACTAGCCCACTAGTTGAAAGAGAAAATCCTTTGTTGGATATTTCTGGCAATGGCTTTTTGAATAGTAAGAAAATTGTAAGTTTTTATTCTTACACTCCATAGTAAGTTAATAATAACTAGGGAGAGGGGGACAACATGACTGAAAAACAGCGTGACGATTTAATAACAGAGCTAACTCTTTACAACCCTACACAAATCCGATTTTTTTTACATGAATATCAGCAAATCCTTAAGCGGGAAAATTCCAACTTTCAACTTTACGAATTTTTAAGAGAAAAGTTCGGAATTAGAGGCCATTGGGAAAAGGTTGGTTTAGCGTAGCACCATTTCCTCTCAAGAGGGCTCGCCCTCAAAGGAAGGGGATAAAACCTTTAAATTCATGGTACGCCCGACAGGATTCGAACCTGTGACCTACGGATTAGAAGTCCGTTGCTCTATCCAGCTGAGCTACGGGCGCATATGGGTATGATAATAAAATGATGATTTACGGTCGACATAATAACCAAAGTTTACTAAAAAGCAACCGCATTCTTGGTCTCAGTCAGTTTCTCCTGTTTTTTTCCATACCGGGCCATTGACGGTATCGATAATCGTAATCCCTTTTCGTGCAAGTTCTTCTCGTGCCTCATCTGCCGCCTTCCAGTCCTTGGCCAGTCGAGCTTCTTCACGGCGCTGGATAAGTGCATTCACATCAGGTGCCAACGGACAACCCTGCAGCCTGAAAACATTTAAGACACTGTTGATCTTTTCAAGAATCTCAAGAATATAATTTTTCTGATCCCTGTCAAGATGGTTCATCTGCAGAATAGGATTAGTTTTTTTAATAAAATTATAAATCGCACCCATTCCCTTGGACACATTCAAATCATCATTCATGGCTTCAAAGAACTGTCCCTCCATTGCAGAGACAAACGCCGCCACCTCCGGATGGGGTATGCCCGCTGGCAGACAGTGGAGTTTGCAGCAAAATTCATCCAGCCGCCTCAGCGCAGTCCGTACGCTATCCAGCCTCTTATAGGAAAAGTTCAACGGTTTTCGATAGTGGACAGAAAGCAGCATAAACCTGACTTCCCTGGCAGTATAACCGCGAGCAATCAAATCCTGAAGAGTGACATTATTGCCCGCGTCACTGGACATATTTTTGCCATCAGCCAGGACAAGCTCGGAATGTAGCCAGTAATTTGCGAGGGGTTTTCCCGTCAGAGCTTCAGCTATTGCAATCTCATTTTCATGATGAGGAAAGATAAGATTACGACTTGAGGTATGAATATCCATGGTATCGCCGAGATTTCTGGTGGCCATGGCGGAACACTCAACATGCCAGCTTGGGCGAATATTGCCCCAATCTGTTTCAAAGAAAATTCCTTTTTTCAGTTCCTGCAGGGTCGAGCGCTTCAACAGGGTAAAATCACGGGGATTATCCTTTTCATAGTTATCAAGATCAACGGTTTTGCCGAGTTGAATCTTGCTCAGATCAATGCCGGACAAACTGCCATATTTTTTAAATTTAGAGATATCAAAATAGATGGATCCATGCTTTTCATAGGCATACCCTTTATGGATGAGCTCATGGGCCAGTTCAATCATATCGCCAACATGTTCGGAGGCCTTGGGATATCCTTTGGCTCGCTTCACGCCAAGTGCTTCCATATCCTCCATAAAACCTGCAATGTACCCTTGAGTAAACTCATTAAGTGGCTGACCGGCATTTTCGGCCCCGGCAATTGTGTTATCGTCAATATCGGTGAAATTCATATAGGCATCCACCGTCATACCCTTTGCTTCAAGAGTCCTCGTTATAAGGTCAGATACTACAAATCTTCGGCAGAGAGGCAAATTGGCGACCTCATAGGCGGTGGGCCCACAGGAATAAAATGTTGCATGGTTTTCACGCTGCGGGACAAAAACTTCCTTTTTTTTGCGAAGGGTATTGTAAAATCGAAGCTGCTCTTTCTTTTCACTTTCTTTTTCAGGAGGAGTAAACAACGGAGTACTGAGATACCGCTCACCGCCATCAGGCAGAATAACAACAAGTACGCCGGACTCAAGCCCTTTGGCATATTCCATTGCCGCAGCCATTGCCCCGCCACTACTCATCCCAACCAGCATACCTTCCTGACTGGCGAGCTGCCGTGCAGTACTGAAAGCACTTTCATCATCAATCAAAACGACCTTATCTGGCACATTCTTATCAAAAATCCCTGGCTTATAGGATTCTTTCATATTCTTCAAGCCCTGAATTTTATGATCAAGGTGTGGTTCAACCGCTATAACTTTCACCTGGGAATGGTGCTCATGAAACCAGGCACAGAGCCCCATAACAGTGCCGGAGGTGCCAAGGGTGGCAATCAAATGCGTTACCCTGCCGTCGGTTTGCTGCCAGATCTCAGGCGCAGTATGGTCGTAATGGGCACGCCAGTTGGCATCATTGTTATATTGGTCTGTCAAAAAATACCGATCGGGAAACTCCCGTGCCATGATATAGGATTTTTCGATAGCCCCATCCGTTGCACGGCTGGCAGGCGTAAGCAGTATTTCAGCACCATATGCCTGCATGATTTTTCGTCGCTCAATACTGGCCGATTCAGGCATAACGAGAACACAGCGATACCCTCTGGCCGCACAAACCATGGCCAAGCCAATGCCAGTATTTCCACTGGTCGCTTCCAGGACAATTTTATCCTTTGTCAGCTCTCCACTTTTTTCACCGGCCTCGATCATGGAAAGGGCAATTCTTTCTTTTACAGAACCACCCGGATTACTCGATTCCAGTTTGCCATAAATCTGCACGGAGTCATTTTTGTGCAATCGGTTGATTCGAATAAGTGGTGTGTTTCCTACTGCGCTTAATATATTTTTATGTAACATTGTCTATCTGCTCATTTTGTAATAAATCCCGACAACAGTGAGGATGAAAAAGATCACCCTCTTTTGCATGCCCGGGCAAGATACCAGAATTGCATCAGTGCCTCACGACATTTCTCATCTTCGATACATGATATCTGAGTTTTAAAAGCATCAATTTCCTTTTCTTCAGGCCTGACAAAACGTACATCAGGGTACTGTTTCCTGCTTACCCGCTCCTCTTTTCCTTTTGGTAAAACCATCTTGATATCTTTGAGTGCGGTCAATTTCAGGGAACTATTCAGGGTATCCATCAAATCCATTTTTTCATATTGCAATTGCTGCAGCCAAGCTGAATTTTCAACCTCAATCCACAACACACCCCTTTCTATTTTCAACGGTTTGGCACAATCACTTATTTCTTCTCCGACCAGATCCTGCCACCTCGAAAAAAGAGTATGCAGATCAAATTGTCGCTCCCATCCCTTTTCACGTATCAGCGTCGGAAGAATACTTGCGACATCAACTTCTTTATTTTTTTTGTATCTCGACATCTGCACACTGTATCTATTTTCATCCATCTGTTCTACAAAAAAAATGCCCGCATTTCCTGAAGACAGAAATGCGGGCAGTCGGACAATTCAAACTATTGTCTTTTTTTAGTAGATACTTAGATATTCGTCAATCTCCCACTCTGTTACAGCAGTTCTAAAGCTATCCCACTCTTTTTCTTTGGCCTCAATATATTTCTCAAAAATATGCTCGCCAAGAGTCTCTTTTGCAAGTGTACTTACTTTCAGCTCATCAATCGCCTCCTGCAGGCTTGCCGGCATAATAGCAATGCCCTCTTCTTCCATTTCTGCAGCAGTCATCTTAAAGATATCTCTCTTCGCTTCATCCGGAGGTGTCATATTATTTTTGACACCGTCAAGACCACAATTCAACATCATGGCCAGAGCAAGGTAAGGATTGCAGGTAGGATCCGGGCAACGAATTTCCGTTCTGGTAGACAATCCCCTTGCTGCAGGAATACGTATAAGAGCAGAACGGTTGGACGCTGACCAGGCGCAATAGACAGGCGCTTCATAACCAGGAACCAGACGTTTATAAGAGTTTACAAGAGGGTTTGTCACTGCTGCAAAAGTCCTAGCATTTTTCAAGGCACCAGCAATATAAGAATAGCAGACTTTGGACAACTGCAATGAATCAGACTCATCAAAGAATGCATTCGTACCATCAAGATTAAACAACGACTGATTGGTATGCATACCAGAACCATTAATGCCAAAAATCGGTTTAGGCATAAAGGTTGCGTGCAGGCCATAGTTTGCGGCAATAGACTTCACAACCCATTTAAAGGTTACAGTATTGTCCGCTGCGGCTAGTGCATCCGCATATTTAAAGTTAATTTCATGCTGCCCTTCAGCCACCTCGTGGTGGGAGGCTTCAATCTCAAAACCCATTTGCTCCAGAGTCTCAATGATCTCACGACGACAGTCATTTCCGGTATCTTCAGGATCAAGCGAAAAATAGCCTGCAACATCATTGGTTATTGTTGTGGCACAGCCGTCTTCATCGCGCTCAAAAAGAAAAAACTCCGCCTCTGTTCCCACATTCATTGTATAGCCAAGCTCTTTGGCCTCAGCGAGAACCCGCTTGAGATTAACGCGAGGACAGCCCTCAAAAGGAGTGCCGTCGGCTTTATACACATCACAGATAATACGGGCAGCTGCAATACCGGCCTTATTCCTCCAGGGCAGAACAGTGAAAGTATCATAGTCCGGTTTGAGGTACATATCAGATTCATCAATGCGGACAAAACCGTCAATGGAAGAGCCATCGAACATCATATCTCCATCAAGGGCTTTTTCGATCTGGCTCTGAGGGATAGCAACGTTTTTCATAAACCCAAAGATATCGACAAACTGAAGACGAAAAAACTGAATATTTTCATCCTCGATTATTTGCATTATTTCTTCTCTGGTCATCTCTGTTTCTCCTTTATTCAATATATTAGTTCACTACTCAACCGATTTTCCACATATCAGAATCAATCGACCCAAAAATAACATTTCTGACATTTTTTGCAATAACGAAATGGATTTTTATTACAAGTTTGTCATTTTTTGCACAAAAAAATCGCACAAACCACTACATATTCGCATGACCGATGGAGTGCAATATCCCTTGCACGACCTCCTGCCGATACTCCTCGTCCAGCAATTTTTCTCCACGGGAATCCAGCACATAAAACACATCTATCAACTGCTCCACCTCAGTGGCGATATACGCCTTATAAATATTTATGCCGAAATCAGCCATCGCTTGGGTGATCTGATAGAGATGGCCCGGCAGGTCAGCACCATACACCTCTATCACGGAATAACTATCAGAACTCCTGTTATCAATAACCACCCGCGTATCAACATCCCCAACCACCTGTTGACGTCTGCCAACCGCAGGAGATAGTTTTTTATACAGCCGATGGCTGAGCCCCATACGATGTTCAACAGCACGATTGAGCTGCTCGTTCAACGCGAACCAATCCTTTTCTTCAAAACCAACTCCATCTGTTGAGCGCACATCGACAACATCAACAACAGTACCATCCATCCAGGTAAAAATCTGTGCCTTAACCACAGAAAGATTATTCAAGGCCATCACACCACAAATCTTTGCCAGAAGTCCCGGCCGATCCGTAGTCATAATGAGCAACGACCAGCTTTCTTCTGTTTCCCTGGCGATAACCAGAGATTTCTGGCGCACAAGCTGATAGCTATCACGCTGAATACGAATATGTTCAGCCATTATTTCTGGAGAAAAGGAGAGTATATAGTCTGCCGCGAGAGTATCTACATCGACCCGCAAATCCCTCTCACCCCTGACCAGTCCTCGAACCTGCTCCCTTAACCATTCAACACCTTCCTCCTCATGGGCAAGCACATCTTTTACTCCATGACGACCAAAATCCAGATGTGCACGCACCTTGAGATACATCTCCTCCATCAAGGTGGCCTTCCAGTCACTCCAGGCAGATGGGCCGGTTGCCTTCGAATCCGCAACGGAGAGGAGATAAAGCATGGATAGTCGGTCAGCATCACCAATAGTTTCGGCACATTTCTGTATAAAAACCGAATCATTGAGATCACGTCGCAAGGCATTCTCAGGAATAAAGAGATGATAGCGAACCAGAAACTGCACATTAGAACGTTCATTTTCAGTAAAACAGAGGCGACGGCCAATTTCGCCAACCAGCTCTTCTCCAAAGAGAGAATGATCCTTACCCGACCCTTTGCCAATATCATGCAAAAGGGCAGCAACATATAGTACTTTGGGATTTTGGACGTAGTGCACAACATCTTCGCGCCACTCTTCCATCAATTTGTGCAACTCCGAAACGGCCTGCAATGAATGGCGATCGACCGTATAGATATGATACAAATCATGCTGAGCAAGTGTCGATATACGGGAAAATTCGGGAATATAGGCGACGAGAACACCTGTTTCCAACATGGTTTCAAGCACGAGGAAAATATCTTCAGCTTCAAGAAGAAGGGCAAAAAAAGTTTTTGCAGCGCGGGGAGAATGACGCAATTTTTCCGTAATTAAATCCAGATTTGCCGCCACAACTTTTCGTGACTTGTGATGCATGGGCAAACCAGTTCGGGCCATGGCAAGAAATATCCTCAAAAGCATCTGCGGCTTTGCCTGCAACTGTGAATAACCCGCCGACAGATGAACTCGCCCACTGGTTATTTCTATTCCCTTTTCAATCTCTTTATCTGCTACAGCAACAGATCTACCGGCAAGGCCCAGCACCTCATCCACGTGATCAAAGAAAAGATCACTGATAACAGTTATGGCCTCAAGCGCCCCGTAAACATCCCGCATAAATCGCTCAACAGCAAGTAGCCCACCTTCACTCCGATAGCCGAAAGCTTCAGCCATATCTTCCTGGTGCTCAAAGTAGAGCTGATCATTTTTACGCCTGCCCTGACTGTGCAGATAACCACGCAAACGGAAAACAAAGCCCCGTGCACGAACAAAACTTTTCTTTTCAGCTTCATCAAGAAGTCCTGCAGCTTGAATATCTTCCAGTCCATGCAAGCCAAAAACAACGCTTGCTGTCCACATCATGGCCTGGATATCACGCATCCCACCGCGTCCTTCCTTAATATGCGGCTCAAGCAAATAACTATGGCTACCAAAACGTTCACGCCTTGACTGACGAAGAGCCTTCATTTTTTTAACAAAGGCCTCACGGTGACCATCAACAAATTCAGACCGGTAGACACCAAGCAGTTCATCAAACAACGAGGAAGAACCATAAATCAATCTGGCCTCAAGCAGCGCCACGAGAAAAAAATAATCCTCTTCCGCATGAGTCATGGACTCGGCTATGGTTCGCACTCCATGCCCAACCTCCAGGCCTGCATCCCAGAGAGGATATAAAACCGCATCGGCAATATCCCCCACAACATCTTTTTTCTCAGGTTGATACAAGATCATGAGGTCAATATCAGAACGAGGAAACAGCTCTTCCCGCCCGTACCCTCCAAGAGCCAAAAGAGCTATGCCGTCACCGTGTTCCTGCACCGCAGAATTTTCAAAACAATCTACGATAAATGTATCAACCAGCCGGGAATAACGACGGAGCACCCCATTCTCAAAGTCACCTTTTTTCCATAGAGCATTCAGAGCTTCACGCCCGGCACGAAATTCTTCCAGCATCACACCGCCTCCCTGCCTTCCTCGCCAGTTCTGACCCGAATTACACGCTCAATCGGCATGACAAAAATCTTGCCATCACCAATTTTACCGGTGTTGGCAGCTGCCCTGACCGTATCCACAACAAGATCAACCTGATCGGCGTCAATGACAATTTCTATCTTCACCTTGGGAATAAAATCGACGATATATTCTGCCCCCCTGTAAATTTCAGTATGACCCTTCTGCCTTCCATACCCCTTAACCTCGGAGATTGTCATACCTGTGATACCTATATCATTTAAGGCATCTTTGACATCATCGAGTTTAAATGGTTTGATGATAGCTTCAATTTTTTTCATTTTTCTTCCTCTCTATAGTTCTTCCGCAAACAAAATCCTGCAGGAAGAATAACATACCTCACCAGAATATGCATACCGGCTTCTTTCCACACCCAAAGGACTAGTAATTGTGCCCCATAAGTTCTGACATGGTATTAGGTAGTGTCCATCCAGAAACGGCCCTTTTCTCCTGACTCTTCGTTGCTGTGAAAATTTTATCCTCGGAGGTAAGCGTAGACTCCGATATCACGTATATGCCTGTGGTAAAATTTTCTTCACGCCTTGATTCAGAACA